>JAGAPO010000075.1 GCA_017623215.1 Lachnospiraceae bacterium
AATTTTTTTCTGATTCGTTCCTGTTCTCTGCTCATTTGTATTCCTCTACGATAAAGTTTTTCTTTTATTTTACCTTATCGCAAAGAAATTAGCTCATATCAACTGCATTTAGTGCGAATTATTTTTACCTTTCAGAGCTGTAAAAAAATCTTCCTCCTTTTAAACAGAACCGTTCTTTTTCTCTTTCTTTTCTTTATACATTGCTCTGTCGGCACGAATCCAAGCGTCTTCCATCGCATTATTCTGCATTGTCTTTACATCGGCAATCCCGAAAGAAAAGCTGCAGTTAAGAGAAGAAGCATCGACCACGCTTCTTAATTCCGT
This sequence comes from Lachnospiraceae bacterium, assembly GCA_017623215.1. Lineage (GTDB taxonomy): Bacteria > Bacillota > Clostridia > Lachnospirales > Lachnospiraceae > Caccomorpha. Next base: position 325 of record JAGAPO010000075.1, read on the forward strand.
CATTTTATTATTCAGCTCCTCTTGCCCGATTCCGACGGCCACAATCACAAATTCATCCCCGCCGATTCTGAATATTTCAAACTCTTTCCTGTCAAAAACAGCAAGCAGATATTCCGCAATCTTCTTTAAAGTTTGATCTCCGACGTAATGTCCAAAGGTATCATTGATTCTTTTAAACTCATCCAGATCGATCATGATTATAAATACATTCCTTGCATCAAGTTCCCGTTCCATTGAATTGGTGTATTCCATGTATGCTGCTCGATTTTTCAGTCCTGTCAGAATATCTACATAAGCAATGTTATGCCATCTCTGCTCTTCCTTAAGCTGAATATTCATATCATAAAATTTTTTCTTTTGCAGCAATAGCATCAAAAATAAAGCATATAAAGAAAGGCAAGTTACGGAAAGCAGAGCATATAATACAAAACATTCTGTCCTGTCAGCCAAAGGCTCAGGATATGCTGCGGCAAAAGTTAAAAGCAGATAAATAAAGCAGATTAAAAACAGCAAACTTCTCCACCCGCTGTGAAGATATTCAAAAAGTTGGCGATATTTTGAAAAATACGGTCGGACAAATATGTAAATAACGGGAAATAGAATGATCAAAAGAATAAAGGTCATTATCCCTTCCGCTCCCTCTGCCAAGTTGCCTGCCGCACACGCAAAGGAGGCAATGATAAGGCTCACCGTATCGGCAAGGCAAACTGTAACCAAAAATCGAGCATCCTTATATGCAGATAAAAGCCAAAAAATCAAATAGCTCGGCAATTTCACAAAACAAAGAGAGGCGGCATAAGCCGGAATATTATATATATAATATGCAAACAAATATGCAGCTAAGATCAATCCGACAGCAGTATGCATTAAACTGCGATAAAGAATGGTATTCTTTTTGAAAACGATGAGTTTCATATATAGGATCAGCTTAAAACTCATTACCACTAACTCACTCAAAAACGGCATTATTTTTTCCATAGCGTTCTCCAATACATCTCGAGGTATTATACTTCAATAATGATTATACATAAAAATAAGCGGATGTTTTGATAGTGGAGTGAAATGCGCTTTCAGCGGTGTGAACGGCAGGTCAAGACCGTTGCACCAAGCAATGACTTATGGTATACTGATAATGTGAGAAAATGCGCTGCCGTCGTGCAGAGGCGCTCCGGCCTGTCGGTTAGTGTGAGAAATTATGTATAGGAGGTACTGATCGTGCTGCGAATTGCGATTTGTGATGATATTCCCGAATATTTAACCCAGATAAAATCTATCATCGAGCAATGGAAACCTAAGCCCGATACTTTTGCTGCAGAAGTCTTTGAGGACGGAGATTCCCTTATTGCCGCTCATACCTGCAGGCCTTTTGACATTATTTTGTTAGATGTGATTATGCCGCTGCTGAACGGTATGAAAACGGCAAGAGAAATTCGTCAGCTTGATAAATCCGTAAAAATCGTATTTTTGACCTCATCGCCCGAATTTGCAGTAGAATCCTATACCGTGAAGGCGAACAATTATCTTCTAAAGCCAATTAATCCCAATGCGCTGCTCTGTTGCTTAGACGAATTATATGCAGACATAATAAGTCAAGCACGGAGCATTACTGTAAGGAGTACTGCCGCCGTGCACCGTGTTGAGCTTCTGGATATCGAGTACATCGAAGCCCAAAATAAACATATCCTGTTTTTTCTGTCAAACGGCAGCATGATCGACTCCATCGATCCGATGTATTCCTTTGAGGACAAACTGCTGCTTTCTGATGGATTTTTTAAATGTCACCGCAGTTATATCGTAAATATATATCAGATCGATACCTATACAGCGAAAGAAATCAAAATGCGTTCCGGTTGCCGGATTCCCATTTCCCGAAACTGTCACAAGGAATTTGAGACGGCATATTTCTCGCTGATCTTCGGAAAGGCAGGGGATGAATAGTGATAAATACTATCTTTTTCTTCTTGCACTATACATTAGTACTATTATTCGGACTTGTCCTATCTGCCGCCTTGGCAGGGGTACGACTTTCACAAAAGAATATCCGCATCATTTTTGTACTGTTCGCACTGTGCGGTTTAGTCCAGACTGCGGTGTATGTTTTATTTAACGAAATGCTTGTGTGGCGGATCTATCCGCTGATTACCCATCTGCCTACCGTTCTTCTTCTGTGCTTATATTACCGCAAACGAATAGTAACGGCCATTGCCGCCGTTACCTCGGCTTATTTATTATGTCAGCCCGCAAAATGGTTCGGTTTGTTTTTAGAAGCACTGACGGAGCAGTATGTCGTCGGACAAATCGCGCAGATCATCACTTTACTGACAGTAGGTTTTATCGCTATCCGCTATCTCGGATCCTATATATCTGAAATTTATACCAAGGATAACCGCAGTGTTTTAATCTTCGGTATCATCCCTATCGTTTATTATTTGTTTGACTATACGATGGGAATTTACACAGATTTTTGGATCTCGAATAACCGTATAACAGCGGAATTCCTGCCTTTCTTCCTGTGTATTGTATATTTTATCTTCTGCATCGTATACTATAAGGAATATGAGAAAAAGTCAGATGCCGAACGTAAGGAGCAAATAATACGCATAACTGCGGAACAACAGGCAAAGGAGCGTGAAGCCGTTTTACGGAACGAGCAGGAGCTTCGGCTGCTTCGTCATGATATGCGGCTATTTTTGAGCAGTCTTGCGATATGTATTGATGACGGTGATGCCCGAAAAGCAAAGGAAATGATTTCGACATTTTCTTCTCATGTAGAGGGAACTGCATTGAAGCGTTTCTGTGAAAATTCCACCGTAAATTATATCCTTTCAGACTTCGCTTCCAGATGCGGTAAATTACACGTCGAATTTATTCCTACCGTGGAGATCGCGGAGCTTGTGTCAGACGAAATTATGTTTGCATCGATTCTGTCCAATGCCCTGGATAATGCATTGAACGCGCAAAAAGATTTACCGGAGGATATACGCTATATCAAGCTGATGCTGAAAACTTTTGATGATAAATTATTGCTTTCGGTTAAAAATCCGTTTAAGAAAAAGCCCGTATTTGTAGACGGCCTTCCGATTTCCGGTCAAAAAGGACACGGCTACGGCACACAAAGCATCCGCTATATGACCGAGCGTCTCGGCGGCAACTGCCAGTTCACCGTACAGGATAAGACCTTTCTCACGCAAGTTATAATTTAAGTTGGAAACGGAATGCTGCTCAAAGAACAGGACAACATAGTCGTTATTCCGCTACGTTGTCCTGCCAATTTTTTCACACGGAAATCCTTTTGGGGATTTCCATTCTAAAAATGATCCAGCACCGCTTTTACCTTATGAAGCAGCGGCTGGGATTTGGTCGACAGTTCATCATGCTCCTGTACGCACAGATACATACAGCATCCGAGCATCGGCCCGATCATCCGGTGCAGGTGGCATTCTCCGCCCGAGAGGAACAGATACGGCACCTCCGCTCCCAGTTCATGCAGTGTATCGATCAGTCTTTTCTGCTTTTCGACAGCTGCCGCATCCGTGGTAAGCTCTCCGGGAGTCTTACAGAACAAATCGCCCATTACATCAATCAGCGTCGCTCCCGCATTTGCAAGGGTTATCATCCCGCGCGCAAGCTCATCATCGCTTTTTCCTTCATTAGAGCCAAGTCTGTAATTGATTACATAGACCGGTTTATCCTGCATTTCTGCAAAAATGCTTCGGTAGACCGCTTCCGTCCGGTATTCGGGCTTTAGCCTGCAGGTCTGAAGTCCGAACGCGTCCGTCCCTTCTTCAATCGCTTTGTGGATCGTTTTGATTGCCTTTTGCGTTTCTTCGGTTTGTATCATTGTCGTAAGCAGCGGTCTGTCATGATGTAAAAATGTAGCGCTCATCCTTCCTCCGTTCCGTCCGCGTCCTGCCCCATCGACTGCGGACTCAAAATTCTCACCCAATTCCTTATTCTCCCCCTCATCCCTTGTTCCTCATGATATTCCTCCTCTACAATCCGGTCTGCCAAGACCCCTAACCTTTCACCGATCCCACAACCATTCCCTTCTCAAAATATTTCTGAAAGAAAGGGAAGATAAATAACATGGGGCCTGCCGCAATCACGCACATCGCGTATTTTAAGGTCTCTGTCGGCTGCGCCATCACCTCTGCAACATCAATTCCCGAATTCTGAAATAGCGGATTATCCACCAGGCTCTTTAAGAAGGAAGCATCATTTAGGATTCTCTGCAGGGAATACTGCAGCGTATACAGCCTCTCATCGCGTATATACACAAGAGAGGTGCTCCAGTCGTTCCACCGCCCGACGAGCGTCATAAACCCGACAGTCGCAAAGACCGGCTTGGACAGCGGCAGAGCAATCCTCGCAAAGATGGTAAATTCCTTCGCCCCGTCTATCTCCGCCGACTCGAACAGCGATTCCGGAATTCCCTTCATAAAGGTTCGAATCATAAGCGTATTCCATGCTCCTCCGCTGATACCCGGCAGCAGGTAGATCCAGATGGAATTGCCCAGATGATAATATTTTGTGTAAATAATATAAGTCGGTATTGTGCCCCCTCCAAAGAACACGATAAAGGTCACAATCTTCTTGTACTGGAACGTGCTTCTCGCCAGCGAGTATGCAATCATTCCCGCGACTGCCAAAGAGCTCACGGTTCCGACCACTGCTGTAAATATGGTTACCATATATCCATTTCGGATCTGCTCCGGATTCTTAAACGCCAACCGGTACGCATCCAGGCTGAATTCTTTCGGAATCAGGCTGTATCCCCCTCCCGGCGCGGTAATGGACGCCTCACTCGAAAACGAGACGGATACTACCAGTACAAACGGAAGAATGAACAGCAGCGCGAACAGGATAAAGAATATATGGATTGCAATCTTATATCGCTGCCCTTTTTTCAATATTGACTTTTTCATAATTCTCTCCATTCCCATCTGCAGCCTTCTTATGCTGCCAGACGCCAGTTTACCGCCTTCTGTCAGAACATCGAGTTCTCCGGCGAAATCTTTCGTACAATCTGGAATGAACGGCCATGCCCCGGGGGTACTGTACGTGTCGACTGCGCTCTTCCCAAGAACAGCCATCAGCTGATTCAGCAGCCCATATTTCGGATCGAGAATCGCATAGGTAATGAATCCGACGATAACCCAGGAGACAAATCGCGGGAACTGGATCACTCCCTGATAAAGCTTCAGGCATTTTTTATTGTCAATCTCATAGGCCAGAAGTGCGACCATAATATTCACGACATTACCGGTCACCAGGAACAACAGACTGTAGCCGACCGTATTTCTTACAATGCGCCAGAGCGCGGTGGAACGGAACAGGAATTCAAAATTCTTGAAATGATTCCATTCGCTCCCATAGATTCCGAGATTGTATCGGTAATCTTTAAAGGCCATAATCGATCCGGTCATCGGCACATAGTTAAATAACAGGTATGCTGTCAGTGCCGGTATGCATAGCATCAGAAGCTGCCAGTTCTTCCTGAGACGAATCCGTCTTCTGTGCCCGCCATCCGGTCGAATTCTCTTCCTCCCAGATGTCAGCGCCTTTTTCTTTTTCATCACAATAATACCTCCTCCGCTTGTTTTTCCGTGTTGAAAAGGAACCTCTTTTCCAAGTTCCAATTTGGATTACCCCCATCTCAGCTGGTATCTTAATCATATCATACGGGCTTTTTTTATAACAGACAGGATAATCCCAAAAACCAGAACGATTCTCTCGTACCTGTTCCGAAGCCGAGTGTAAGGCTCTGACCGTCTGCCGTTCCGCCACCTGCACTGCATGCCAAAGTTCTTTGCCCTTCCCGCAGCACACCGCGCAAAAAAGGCGGGAGCCCTTTATGGACTTCCGCCTCTGTCAAATTCCTTTATTCTTTTCCTCTTACCCCATTCCGGGTTGTTATGTTACTGATATAGATTCCTCGGAGGAACGATCTTCGGCTCGTAGCCGTGCTGCTTTAACGCAGTCACAATCTTCTCCTTGTGCTCCGTTCCGAACGCCTCCATTGTGATCACAAGCTCTACCGCGCTGTTGCGGTTAATGCTGACGAACTGGTTGTGATCAAGACGGATAATATTGCCCTGGTTTCTTGCGATAACCGACGCGACGTTCATCAGTTCACCCGGCTTATCCGGCAACAGTACGGATACGGTAAAGATTCTGTCTCTTGCGATCAGACCGTGCTGTACGATAGAGGACATGGTAATCACATCCATGTTGCCGCCGCTTAAGATCGATACCACCTTCTTGCCATGGCAGTCCAGGTGCTTAAGCGCCGCAACGGTAAGAAGTCCTGAATTCTCAACGATCATCTTGTGGTTCTCCACCATGTCGAGGAACGCCACGATCAGTTCCTGATCCTCAACCGTGATCACTCTGTCCACATTCTTTTGTATGTACGGGAATATATGGTCACCCGGCGTCTTGACTGCGGTACCATCCGCAATCGTATCCACGCCCGGAAGCGTCACCACATGTCCCGCCTCAAGAGATGCCGTTAAGCAGGCCGCTCCCGCGGGTTCTACGCCGATTACCTGAATATTCGGATTCAAAAGCTTGGCAAGCGTCGATACTCCTGTAATCAGGCCGCCGCCGCCAACCGGAGCCAGGATAATGTCAACAGTCGGAAGCTCCTTGATAATCTCCATCGCAATCGAGCCCTGACCGCACGCGACATCCTCATCATCAAACGGATGAATAAAGGTATAGCCGTTTTCATCGGCCAGCTGGTATGCGTAGGCACAGGCCTCATCATAGACATTGCCGTATAAGATAACCTCGGCACCATAGCTCTTGGTCCGATTCACCTTAATCAGTGGTGTGGTCGTCGGCATTACAATGACAGCCTTCGCACCATAAATCTTTGCCGCGTATGCAACTCCCTGCGCGTGATTGCCTGCCGAAGCCGTAATCAGACCGCGCGCGCGTTCCTCCTCGCTCAGCGTGCTGATCTTATAATACGCGCCTCTTACCTTGTACGCACCTGTCTTCTGCAGGTTCTCAGGCTTTAAATACACCTTGTTGCCGCTCTGCTCTGAAAAATACTCGCTGTATATTAATTTGGTCGGGAGCGTGACGTCTAAGACCGCCTCGCTCGCTTCCTCGAACTTTTCAAGTGTTATCATAATCCGTCTCCATTTCTGCCGCAGCCCGTACCGTCTGCCTTTCTGCGATGTCAATCCTGTCAATACGGGGAGCGGCCCTCAATCAGTCTTCTTTTTCCGTCGTAAATAACGCGTTCACGAATGCGTCGGGATCAAATCGCTGCATATCCTCGATATGCTCGCCGACACAGATATATTTCACCGGAATACCAAGCTCTGCCTGGATCGCGATTGCAAGTCCTCCCTTCGCGGTTCCGTCAAGCTTCGTTAAAATGATTCCGTTGATCTCAGCAACTTCATTGAACTGCTTCGCCTGCGCCATCGCGTTCTGACCGGTAGTTCCATCGAGCACCAGCAGTGTCTCGCGGTACGCGTCCGGGCACTCGCGCTCAATCACGCGGTTAATCTTGCGAAGCTCCTCCATCAGGTTCTTCTTATTGTGAAGACGCCCCGCCGTATCACACAAGAGCACATCCGTGTTCCTTGCCTTCGCAGCCGATACCGCATCGTATACAACGGCTGCCGGGTCGGAGCCCTCCTGCTGTGCGATAATGTCAACGCCGGCTCTGTCCGCCCATTCCGTCAGCTGTTCAATCGCTGCCGCGCGGAATGTATCCGCCGCCGCAACCAGCACCTTCTTGCCTTCCGCCTTTAAGCTTCCCGCAAGCTTTCCGACCGAGGTTGTCTTGCCGACTCCGTTCACGCCGATCATCAGGACCACCGACTTGTGGTTCTCGAACTCGTATGCGTCTTCGGGCAGACTCATCTGCTCCTTGATGCTCATCATAAGCAGTTCTCTGCACGCGGAGGGATCCTTGATGTTCTGCTCCTTCACCTTAACCTTCAGATTCTCAATAATCGAGTTCGTCGTATTAATGCCAAGATCCGCCATAATCAGAATCTCTTCCAGTTCCTCGTAGAATTCCTCGTCAATGTTAGAAAATCCGCTGAATATCGCGTCAATTCCCGATTTGATATTATCCCTGGTCTTCTTTAACCCTTCGGCGAGTCTGCCGAAGAAGCCTTTCTTTTCACCCATACCTCAATCAGCCGTGATATCGGCCTGCCTCCTTTTACCATGAATATAAAAAGATTTCGCAATCATTCTGATATTCATCATATTTTATTTTAAGCCGTCTGTCAACCAGAAATCTATTTCTCCAGCTGATCGTCGATCAGATTAACCGACACAAGGGTCGACACGCCCTTTTCCTGCATCGTAATTCCGTAAAGGATATCCGCTGCCGCCATCGTTCCCCGTCTGTGCGTGATTACGATGAACTGGGTATCCTTCGTCAGCTTGTGCAGGTAGTCCGCGTAACGCTTTACATTCGATTCGTCGAGCGCCGCCTCAATCTCGTCGAGCAGACAGAACGGCGACGGCTTCAGATTCTGAATCGCGAACAGCAGCGCAATCGCGGTCAGCGCCTTCTCGCCGCCGGAGAGCTGCATCATGTTCTGAAGCTTCTTTCCGGGAGGCTGTGCGATAATACGGATGCCGGCCTCAAGGAGATCCTGATCCTCCATCAGCTCGAGGCTGCCGTGTCCTCCTCCGAACAGCGCCTTGAATACAATATCAAACTGCTTCTGAATGTCCGCGAACTTCTCTGAGAACTGCTTTCGCATCTCCTCGTCGAGCTCTGAGATAATTCCTTTTAAGGTCTCTTCCGCCTCGAGCAGGTCGTTCTTCTGCCCGGTCAAGAACTCATACCGCTCGTTCATGCTGCGGTAGTCCTCAATTGCGTTGACATTGACGTCGCCGAGTTCTTTTATCTGGGCGCGCAGTGCGGCAATCTCTTTCTTTACCGCTGCCGGATTCTCCGCACGCTCGACGGAAAGCTCCAGCGCCGAAGATACCGTCAGCTCGTATTCCTGCCACATGTGATCCATCATGGCGCTAATCTGCTCTTCCAGCTTTTCTCTCTGACCGTTCAGACTGAACAGCTCCTTATCCAGCGCGGATTCCTTCTGGGAGAGTTCTTCCCGTTTTGCAAAGAAATTCTTATGACTCCGGTTCAGCTCTTCCCGTCCCGCAATCAGCTTCTCTGCCTCTCCTCCGCAGCCGTCACAGTCCCTGAGTGCCTGTTCGCGCTTTGTCTCCTCTTCCTTCCGCTGCGCCATTCTCTCTTTCAGGCTCTCTCTGGCCTCCCTTAAGCCAGCCTCGCGTTCCTCCCGCTCTTCGGAAAGCTTCTCAAGCTCTCCTTTGATTCGACTGATATTCTCCATGATATAGCTGTTCTTCTGATCCAGGCTCTGAACCGCAAGCTTCTTCTCCTCCAACAGATGGGATGCTTCCTGTTCCTGCGCCTGCTTCTGCCTGACAAGCGCATTCAGTGCCGCAATCTCATCCTCCGCCAGCTTCTGAGCCGTCTTATTCTCTTCCAGATCTTCCTTCAACTTATCACAGCCCGCATTCAGATCCGCGTTCTGTGTATCGATCAGGCGAATCTCATCCGCATATTCCTGATAAGAACCCTTACACGAATCGTACGCGGTCTGCTCACGCTGCAGGGTCATTCTCGCTGTATTCTGTTCGATGTAGAGCTTTTGCAGGCCGCTCCTTCGTTCCTCTAAGGTCTCGCGCAGCGCGGCTTTCTCCGCTTTCTTCGCCTCTTTTTGCTCAGAGAGCTGCTTGGTCTCTCCCTCCAGCTTCTTCGTCGTGTCTTCTAACTCCTCAATCTCTCTTCTTCGTCCGAGCAGACTGCTGGAATTCTTGTAAGCGCCGCCGGAAAGCGAACCGCCGGGGTTCAGCTGTTCTCCCTCGAGCGTGACGATACGAAGCGTATAACGGTATTTGCGCGCGATAGAAAGCGCGTTGTCAATGGTATCCACAACGTAGATTCTGCCGAGCAAAAAGCCCGCAAGCGTCCGGAAACGCTCCTCGGTCCGCACCAGGCTGTCCGCGGTCCCGATGACGCCGCGCTCCGCCAATACCTCCTGGTTCTTCTGCGACCGATCGGCAATACTGGTGAGTGGAAGAAAGGTCGCACGCCCGTACCGGTTCCGTTTTAAATACTCAATTAATGCTTTGGCCGTCTCCTCCGTATCGGTAACGATATTCTGGATCTGCCCGCCCAGTGCGGTCTCCACCGCGACCTCATAAGCCTTATCTACCTGAATAATATCGGCAACAACGCCAAGAATTCCAGGGCAGTCCTTTTTGCGCTCCATCACGCGCCTAATACTTCCGCCGTAGCCCTCGTACCGCTCCGCAATATTCTGCAGGGATTCCAGACGCGATACCTCGCTTAAATACCGCTTCTGCTTCTCATTCAGTTCTTTTGTGAGCGTGTCGATCTCCTCCTGGATCCCGTTCATGCTCCGGCTCATCGCCTCATTCTCTTTCGTCTGCGTTAAAATCTGATGAGACAGGCTGCGAAGCTTCTCCTTCTCCTTCGTAACCCGCTCCAGACATTCTGCTTCTTCGCTCTTGTTCTCCAAAAGCTTCTGGCTTAACTGCGATTTCTTAATCTGGTTCTGCTCCAGAATCGTCCGGTAGCGCTGCATGTTAGTCTTAATCGTACCGTTCTCGTTCAGAATTCGAAAGATATCGGAATTCCGCTGCTCAATCGACTCCGTCGCTTCCCGGATCTCTTCCCGAATCTCCTCTAACTGCTCCGCCGCAAGAATCTGCTCCTCATCGAGCGCATCCAGCTTCTCATCCACCGCCTGCTTTTCCGCAATCTGCGCCCTGCATCCCGCTTCCTTTTCGGCAATCTCTTTTTGAAGAACCAAAAGACGCTCCTCATACTGCGCAGCCTTCTGCTCCGCAGAGGATATCTGTTCCTTTAACAGCTCAATCTGACCCGCTGTCTTCTCGGCCGTCAGACTCATCTGGGTGCTTTTCTCCCGCAGTGCCTCAATCTCCGCGTTATAACGTTCCAGCTCCCGCTCTAAGCGCTCATACTCTTCTCTGGTATTATTGTACTCCTGCCTCGTCGCTTCCAGATCCGCGGATACAATCGCGCTCTTATCGTCCAGCTCCTGCTTTGCGGTACGGCTTCTGTCATACTCCGCAAGGAACTGAGATACTTCCTTTCCCTTTAAGGAATCCCGCAGCCGCAGGTATTCCTTCGCCGTCTCGGACTGGCGCTTCAGCGGACCGATCTGCTTTTCGATCTCCGATAAAATGTCGGTGATACGCGTCAGATTTGCCTCTTCCTCCGCAAGATTCTTCTCCGCTGCCGCTTTCCGCTTTTTGAACTTTACTATTCCGGCAGCCTCGTCAAAAAGCTCTCTGCGCTCCTCCGGCTTACCGCTCAATATCTTATCAATCTGACCCTGACCGATAATGGAGTAGCCCTCTTTACCGATACCGGTATCCAGGAACATCTCCTGGACGTCGCGCAGACGGCAGTTCGCCCCGTTAATCAGATATTCACTCTCACCGGAACGATACACGCGGCGTGCAACGGTCACCTGGTCATAGCTGATCGGAAGCTTGTGATCCGAATTATCCAGCGTGATCGCAACGTACGCGAAGCCAAGAGGCTTTCTTGCCTGCGTTCCGGAAAAGATAACATCCTCCATCCTGCTTCCTCGCAGCTGCTTGGCGCTCTGCTCTCCGAGCACCCAGCGAACCGCATCCGCGACATTGCTCTTGCCGCTTCCGTTCGGACCTACAATTCCCGTAATACCGTCATGGAATTCGAACACGATCTTATTGGCAAATGACTTAAATCCCTGTATTTCAATACTTTTCAGATACATTCGCTGTCCCCCTGCTTCAGCATCAGAATGGAGTAATACGCGGCGTTCTGTTCCGCCGCCTTCTTCGTCCGCCCTGTCCCTTTTGCGAGCGGAATTCCGTCCATACGGGCCAGAACCTTAAACTGCTTGTTGTGGTCAGGCCCTTCCTCCGACAAGAGATCATAACAGAGCTGCTTCTTATAATCGTTCTGCACAATCTCCTGCAGGATAGTCTTGCTATCGAAAAAGAGCTTCTTGTGTTCCATATCGGAAAGAATGAACCGGCCGATAAACTCTTTTGCATTAGCAAAACCACCGTCTAAATATATGGCTCCTATCATAGCCTCCATCGCGTCCGAGAGAATGGATTCTCTCTCTCTGCCTCCGGTTGCCGCCTCTCCCTTGCCGAGCAGAATATATTCCCCGAGCGAAAGCTCCCTCGCACACATCGCAAGCGTCGGCTCGCAGACAAGACTTGCTCTTAACTTCGTCAAATCCCCTTCCGGCATCTTTTCATGCTCATGAAATAAGAATTCACTGGACATCAGCTCTAACACCGCGTCTCCCAAAAACTCCAGGCGTTCGTTGTTGGCAAGCTTGTTCAGCCTTTTTTCATTGGCAAAGGAGCTGTGTGTCAGCGCCTGCCGCAGCAGCCGCTTGTCCTGAAAGGTATATCCAATCTTAGTCTCAAAGCTTAACATCTTCCTGGATAAGATCACTTCGCCCTGTTTCGTATTCCTGGTCTGCCTGGTATCCGCAGCCTGTCCTTCCTTCTCGTTCTGCCTTGCATCCTCCATCTGATTCGCTTCCCAAGCCTGTCTCATAAATAGTCCCCCTTTCGCGCAGGTACACTCTCCCGAAGAGTTATCCGCTCTCCCAGGAATCCGCCTGCGCACAAGCGGATTCTCCTGACGAACGGCCCTCCCCGGAAAGTGAAAATAGCTTCACAAAGGACTTCTCCCCGGTGAAGCTGTTCTGATTCTGCATTCTGATTGGTATTCAAAACTGCAATCCGTGCCTTAGTTGAGTGCATTCTTGATCTGCTCAACCGCGTCACCGACGGTTACAATCTTCTCTGCCTCTTCGTTCGCAATCTCAATGTCAAACTCTTCCTCGATACCCATGATAATCTGGAAAATATCAAGAGAATCTGCACCGAGATCATCAACGAAAGTAGTATCTGCGGTAATCTCATCCTCATCTACATTCAGTACTTCTGCAATAATTCTTTTTAACTTATCAAATTCCATATTAAAGTCACCTTTCTTAAATTATTCTTATTCTTCATTCTTAGCGATATTCGCCTTAATCTTCTCGTTGATCTTCTGTTCCTTAAAGGTAATGCACTGCAGAATGGAGTTCTTAATCTCCACGCTCTTTGAGCTTCCGTGTGTCTTTACCACCAGGCCGTTCAATCCCAGCATCGGAGCACCGCCGTAAGCCGATAAATCAAACTGCTTTAGTGTCTCTTTTAAAGCCGACTTGCATAACAATGCGCCGATCTTGCTCTTTAGCGTACTCACCAGGCCCTTCTTGATCACTCCGACCAGAGCGCCTGCAACGCCTTCGTACAGCTTCAGAATTACATTGCCGACAAACGCTTCGCAGACAATGACATCCGCGCCGCCGTTCGGAATCTCTCTCGCTTCGATGTTGCCCACGAAATTGATATCCTTGCACTCCTTTAGCAACGGATAGGTCTCCTTCACCAGCTGATTGCCCTTCTCTTCCTCCGCACCGATATTCACAATCGCAACGCGCGGATTCTTGATTCCCATCACGTTCTCCATATAGATGGATCCCATCTTTGCGAACTGAATCAGGTGGGAAGGTCTTGCGTCTACATTCGCTCCGCAGTCTACGAGCAGAGAGCATCCCTTTGTCGTCGGAATCAACGGCGCGAGCGGAGGTCTCTCCACACCCTTGATTCTGCCGGCAATCGCCTGCGCTCCGACCAGAACCGCTCCGGTCGAACCTGCGGATACAAACGCGTCAGCTTCGCCGCGTTTCACCAGATTCAGCGCGACCACAATGGAGGAATCCTTCTTCCGGCGAATCGCCAGGGTTGGGGATTCATTATTAATGATAATCTCGCTTGCGGGGACTACCTCAATCCGGCTCTTATCGTAGCTGTACTTTGCAAGTTCTGCTTCCACAGCATCCTTAACACCGACGAGAAATACCTTGATACCGTCTTTTTCGTTCACCGCTTCTACCGCGCCTTTTACAATCTCAAGAGGAGCGTTGTCTCCTCCCATGGCGTCCACGGCAACTCTTACTGTGTCCTGCATAATTCCTCTCTTCCGCCGCTTTTTACGGCTCTATAATCTGTCTATACACAATATACCTGATATCTTCTGAAAAATCAACTATAAATTTCGCAGAACTCGCAGTTCTGTAAAGCAGATCTCATATGTAAGAAAAGCTGCCCGAGCTTCTCTCATTGTACATCAGAATCCGTGTAAATGAAATTGCTTGACAGCCTTCAAGATGACAGGCGCTTTCGGCAGTGTTCTGCCGGAAAACGCCTGTGATGAATGCACAATTATTCAGCTTGAGCTTCTGCCGCAGCCTTCTCCTTATCAGCCTCAAGAGCCTTGATGCTTAAGGAAATCTTCTTGTCCTCACCGTTGAAATCAACGATCTTAGCGGTAACTTCCTGGCCAGCCTTTAATACATCCGAAGGCTTCTCAACATGCTCTCTTGCAATCTGAGATACATGAAGCAGAGCGTCAACGCCGGGCTCCAGCTCAACAAATGCGCCGAAGTCAGTCATTCTTGCTACCTTACCGGTAACAACATTGCCTACTGCAAACTTCTCGTCTGCGTTTACCCAAGGATTCTTCTCCGGGAACTTCAGGCTCAGAGCGATCTTCTCGCCTGCGATATCCTTAATGAAAGCAGTAACGGTCTCGCCAACCTTGAATACCTTCTTCGGGTTCTCCACTCTGCCCCAGGACATCTCGGAAATATGAAGGAGTCCGTCAGCACCGCCGAGGTCGATGAACGCGCCGAAATCGGTAACGTTCTTTACAACGCCCTCTACTGTGTCGCCAACATGGATTCTCTCGAATAATTCCTTCTGCAGCGCCTGCTTCTTTGCAACCAGAAGCTGCTTGCGATCACCGATGATTCTTCTTCTCTTGGGATTGAACTCGCTGATTACGAACTCGATCTCCTGATCCTTATACTTCTCGAGGTTCTTCTCATAAGTATCGGATACCAGGCTTGCAGGAATAAAGATTCTCGCCTCGTCTACAACTACGCTTAAGCCGCCCTCAAGAACAGCTGCAACCTTTGCGGTCAGAACTTCCTTGTTGTTGAACGCTTCCTCAAGCTTCTTGTTGCCCTTCTCTGCAGCCAATCTCTTATAGGTTAAAAGGACCTGACCCTCGCCGTCGTTTACCTTTAATACCTTTGCCTGCATCTTGTCACCTTCGTGTACAAGCTCTCTTAAATCAGCATTGGAAGCATTGGTGTACTCGCTTCTGGTAATGATACCGTCTGCCTTGTAGCCTATATTTAAGACAATCTCATCTTCCTTTACTCTAATTACCGTTCCCTCCACGGTATCGCCGTTGTGTATCGTTACCAACGACTCCTCTAATAACTGTTCGAAACTCATCTCTGACATTCTGGTATAAACCTCCTTGATTATATTGTTTGGGGTTGAGGCCCCTGCTGTAATACCTACGCTACGAAAAGATTTAAATTGCTTTAAATCCAGGTCACTAAGTGTCTGTATATAGTAAGTATTCTCACATTCTCTTTTTGAAATCTCATAGAGCTTCTGCGTATTCGAGCTATGCCTGCCTCCGATTACTATCATGGCGTCCAAGCTTCTGGCGAGGTTTGAAGCTTCCGTCTGACGTTCCTCAGTAGCAGAGCATATCGTATTTAAAACAAGAATATCATAACGCTTTTCTGAGAGAATTTCAACTAAATCTTGAAATTTCTTGTAATTAAATGTCGTCTGGGCAACAACACAGACTTTTGTACCTTCGGAAAGCGAAAGTTCTTTTGCTTCCTCAGAACTATTAATTACAATTGCATCCGAATCGCACCATCCACAGATACCCTCAACTTCCGGGTGGTTTCGGTTGCCTATGATGATAATGCGATATCCCAAAAGACTCTTTTCCCGGACAATCCGGTGAATCTTCTTTACGAACGGACAGGTCGCATCCACAACCTCAAGGCCGAGGCTCTGCAGCTGTTCATATACGCCGGCGGACACGCCATGGGAACGAATGACTACAATTCCCTTTCCGCTCTTCGCATATTCCTTCAGCTCCTCAAGGCTCTCCACTGCCTTCACGCCCCTTGCCTCCAGATCCGCAACGACTTCTTCATTATGAATAATCGGTCCGTAGGTATATACCGGAACGTTTCCGGCTGCCTGTTCATATACGGTTGATACCGCACGCTTCACACCGAAGCAGAATCCCGCTGTCTTTGCTGTTATAACCTTCAAGCCTGTCTCCTCCCGGTTCCGGCTTCCGGTATTCCGCAGGTACGGAAGTCACCTTCTGTATTCTGACCGGATACGGAGGTCTTCTTTCTCTGCTCGAACAGCTCAAGGATACTTCCTGCCACCTCTTCAATTCCCATCTCGGAGGTATCAAGGAACACTGCGTCTTCCGCCTGCCTAAGCGGAGCGATCTCCCGGTTCATATCCCGCTCGTCCCGCTCAATGATGCCGCGTTCTATCTCTTCTATATTACATGGAATTCCCTTCGCCGTCAATTCCAAAAATCGCCTTTTTGCACGTTCTTTGCTGCTGGCGGTCATATAAACCTTCAAATCGGCCCCCGGAAGCACGCAGGTACCAATATCCCTGCCGTCCATAACCACGCTTGCCTTCTTCGCAAGCTCTCTCTGAAGAGAAACCATCTTCTCCCTGACTGCAGCGTATCGGGACGTGGCGGAGGTCATCTGCCCCACCTCCTCCGTTCGAATCAGGCCGCTTACATTCTCACCATTTAAGTATACCTGCTGAACGCCGTCTTCTCCGTATGCAATCGAGACATCCGCGTCCTTCACACATCGGTTAATCTTCTCCTCTTCCTCAGCCGATATGCCGAGGCGGATAAAATACAGGGCCATTGCGCGATACATCGCTCCGGTATCCACATAGATGAACGCCAGGCGCTGCGCAACCTGCTTTGCTATTGTACTTTTTCCGGCTCCTGCCGGTCCGTCAATCGCTATACTGTAATATCTCATTCGTTACCATTCCCCCGTTACCGGTATTTGTGCGGGAATTCCGCCGCTTCTTCGCCGCCGGTTTTTTCCCTGATCGGCTCCGTTCTATTCGATTGCCTTTCCTGCCGCTCTCGCAGTTGACCAGGCAATCTGTAAATTATACCCACCCGTCATCGCGTCGAGGTCCAGTACCTCGCCGGCGAAGTATACGCCCTTCACCAGCTTTGACTCCATCGTCTGTGGGTCGATCTCCTTCACCTTAACGCCGCCCTTTGTAATGATCGCCTCCCGAAACTCTCCAAGGCCGTCCACCCGGAACGTCATTCCTTTTAAGAGCTGTACAATCCGCTGCCTTTCTTCCTTTGTGATAAGATTGACCTTCTTCTCCGGATCAATTCCGCTAAGCTTTATTATAACGCTAATCAGCCGCTGTGGCAAGAGATGATCCAAAGCATTTTTATATTGACGGTTCTTAAATTCGTCAAAATCTCTTAAAATTCTTGCATTTAGCTGCTCAATCGTAAGCGCGGGCTTCAAATCCAGAATAAAAATCAGCTGCTTGTTCTTCGCAAGCAGCGGGCCGACATAGCTGCTCGCGCTCAGCGCGACCGGACCGCTGATTCCGTTCCTGGTAAAAAGCATCTCGCCAAATCCGGAATAGATATCCTTCTTCGCGGATTCTTCCTTCATCCGAAGCTCAATATTCTTAAGCGAGATCCCTTCCAGTTCCCTGATGTAATCCTCCTTCAGCCTCACGGCAACCAAAGAAGGATAACAATCCGTGACCGTGTGGCCAAGCGCCTTCGCGAACCGGAATCCGTCCCCTGTCGATCCGGTCGAAGGGTAGGACAGACCTCCCGTCGCAACAATACACGCATCCGCGTGTACCATCTTACCGCCTGCCAATACCAGATGTGAGAATACTCCGTCCTTTGCTTCCACGGACATTACCTCCGTGTTCAGTCTGACTTCCACATTCCTGCGCTTCATCTCTCTGACCAGGCATGCAATCACATCAGAGGAATGATCCGATACCGGGAATACCCGATTTCCTCTCTCCACCTTAATCGCAAGACCGAGGCTCTCAAAATACCGCATGACGTCCGCACTGTCAAAAGCGGAAAAAGCGCTGTACAGAAAGCGCGGGTTCGATATCACATTCCGGAATAAATCCTCTCTGTCTCCCGCGTTCGTTAGATTACAGCGCCCTTTGCCTGTTATATACAGCTTCTTGCCTGTCTTCTCGTTCTTCTCAAATACCGTTACCTGATGTCCGTTCTCAGCAGCCGCGATTGCAGCCATCATACCGGCGGCTCCGCCGCCGATAATAACAACTCTGCTCATCTCGTTATGCTTCCTTTCCTACCTCCGGATTATCCAATCCTCCGCACCGTCGGAACAGACAATCCGTGCTCTTATGCTTCGGCTTCCTACTTACTTCGTATTCCGCCTGGTATCCTCCAGGTAAACCTGATTGATACCGAATTCAAAATGACCGGACGCATAGGCTTCGCCCTCCATCCGATAGATTACTTTCGAATAATCCTCCAGATTGTCAACAAGGCTCTGCGCGAACACATCCAGCACAGCCCCCTCCGCCGAGCTTCCAAAGGTAACCGGCGGCTGATCTTTATAAAAGCTTACAACAACAGCATCTTCCTGTGTCGTCACCGATTCTACTTCAATCGTATAGCCCTGGTCCTCCAGCGTCTCAATTACCTTATCCACAATCAGCTCCGGCGTAATCTCCGTTGCCTGAATCAGCACCGAGACCGCCTCGGGTTCCAATGTCTCCACATTCAACGTATAAATCGGCAGTGTATAGACCTTCACCATCTCCGCCGTCGTCTCCGTCTCACCTGTCCCTGTACTGTCTCCGCCCTGACTTCCCGATTCCGAACCCGTATCCGGTTCCGGAGGAAGCACGGTCAGATTGTCCTTGCCGGCATCCGTTGCTGCTTCGGTTACCGCCTGAGTCGTTCCTCCTGTCTCAGTGCTCTCGTTCCCGCGGCCCGCCGTATTCCCGCAGCCCGCGCCGATAAGCAGTGTCCAGACAAGCAGCAAAGCTGTTATACCCCGAATTCTATTCTCCATCTGCAAACCTCCTATATAAATGATCCTATACGCATACTTCTGCAGCAAAAAATATCTCTATAAATAAAGCAGTTCCTATATTAGGATTCTCCTTATGCACCATTATGATACGGAAGTATGTCATTTATATGGTAATTTCCAGAATTTGTTTGGAAAAATTATAAATTTGGGCATGGAAGACGCATAATCGACTTTTTCCGGCTGATTATGACGCGCCATGCTCTCTTTCATACTCTATCAGACATCTTCTCAGCAGATCCAACGCATTCTGCACGGAAAGAGTCCGAATCTTTTCCCGGTTACCCTTGAACTGATAACGCTTTACTGTTATCGTTCCGCGGACATAGCAGCCGACATATACGGTTCCAACCGGCTTTTCGGCACTGCCTCCATCCGGGCCTGCAAGACCGGTAATTCCGACCGCAGCATCCGCATCCGCGGCTTTTGCGGCACCGATTGCCATTTCTCTTGCCGTCTGTTCGCTCACGGCGCCACATTCTACAAGTGTCTCATGATTTACTCCGAGATATTTCTCCTTTGCTTCATTGGCATAAGTAATCATTCCACAATTGTAGACTGCCGATGCTCCAGGCACATTAATCAATCTTCCCGAGAAAAGGCCGCCCGTACAGGACTCAGCCGCCGTCGCGGTAAAGCCAAGTCTCTTTAATCTGGCAATGACATGCTCCTCCAGCGTCTCTTCCTCTCGGATTGTGAAGATATTATCTCCAAAACGATTTTGCAGTTCCGCAAGCAAGGGTGCGTTCAGACGCCTTCCCTCTTCCTCATCCTTCGCTCTTGCCGTTACCCGAAGGTGTACCTCGCCCGTCTTGGCATAGGGTGCAATCGTCGGATTCGTCTGATTGTCGATCAGATCTTTAATCATTGTCTCGACCATACTCTCGCCGACTCCGCAGATTTTCACCATATTGGAATACAAAAGGCCGTCTCTGCCGCATTGCTCCATCAGGAGCGGAACCACCTTCTTCTCGAACATCGGAATCAATTCGTTCGGAGGTCCGGGAAGCAACAGAATCTTCACCCCATCCGACGCCTCTGCATACAATCCCGGCGCAGTTCCGTTATCGTTATCAATCACCTGGCAGCCCTCAATTATCAGGGCCTGTTTCCAGTTATTCTTACTGATCACCTTATGGTTGCTGTTCCGGAAATACTCTTCGATTCGTTCCCTGGTATGCGCATCCTCCACCAGCTCTCTTTCCAGAACCTCCGCCGTCATCTCTTTCGTCAGATCATCCTCCGTCGGCCCGAGGCCTCCGGTCAGAATCAACAGATCCGAACGACCAATCGCCGTTCGAATCGTATTCTTCAGACGCACCGGATTATCTCCGACCGTCACCTGATAATACACCGAGATTCCAAGCTCTGCACATTTCTCCGATAAATAGCGCGCGTTCGTGTTGACGATATTTCCCATCAGCAATTCGGTACCCACGCTGATCAACTCTGCTGTCATAACTGATTCGCCTCCATTTTTGTCGCTCCCTCACACATTCCGGCCGCTAAGGCAAGAAAAGCTCCTAAGAACTTTTTACCTCTTATTTGCCTCCATTCGTGAGCACATGCCTATTCTTCCAGACATAATCCACCAGTGAAACAACCGTCAGCACCAGTGAAATCCAGATAAAAATCTGCTCCAGCACCAAATACCAGGAGTATTCCAGATGTACGATCAGAAGAACGCACATGATCATCTGGAAAATCGTCTTAAACTTTCCCCAGTAGCTCGCCGCGATGACAACCCCGCTGTCCGATGCCACCAGTCTGAAACCGCTGATAATGAATTCTCTCGCAATAATAATGATGATAATCCAGGCCGGAACCCGGTTACATTCCACAAAGCAGATCAGCGCCGAGCAGACCAGTAATTTATCCGCCAGTGGATCCATGAACTTTCCGAAATTCGTAACCAGATTATCTCTCCTTGCGATATATCCGTCCACCGCGTCGGACGCTGCCGCGATCACGAACAGCACCGCTGCGATATATTTTCCGCCTGGGATTCCGGGAACCAGCATAAAAATCAGGAAAAACGGAATCATACACGCTCTGAATATTGTAATTTTGTTCGGCAGATTCATTCTAAACCTCCATTTCCCGGACGGCCTGTTCCTTAGGCCGCCGATATCCATGACGATTGAAAAACGTTTGCTGTTTGATTGGAACGCATTTGCTGTTCCATTCATCCCTTGCTCACTCTTCGATCAATTCTCCAATCAGATCATACCCCTTCGCATCTGTCACCTCAACATTTACCATCTCACCGGACAGAAGCTCATTCCAGGTCTTAACAAAGATGTAACCGTCTACATTCGGCGCATCCATATACGTTCTTCCAATGTAGACCTCCTCCTCGGTCAGCCTTCCCTCAATCAGAACCGTAAGCTTTCTTCCGCAGAGCTCCTTCGCATGGGCGAACGCAATCTCCTGCTGAATCCGCATCAGCTCCTTCTGGCGGGCAACCTTGACCTTCTTTGTGATCTGCGGCTTCATCTTATCCGCCGGAGTCCCCTCTTCTCTCGAATATGTGAAGACTCCGAGACGCTCAAACCGCATCTCTCTTACGAAATCCTTCAGGATCTCGTGATCGCCCTCTGTCTCTCCCGGGAATCCGGTAATAAGCGAGGTACGAAGCACAATATCCGGCATCTCCTTTCGAAGAAGTGCGATCAGCTCACGCAGCTCCTTATTGCTCGTGCGCCTTCCCATCCGCTTTAATACCGCATCGGACGCATGCTGAATCGGGATATCCAGATAATGACAAATCTTCGGCTCCCGCTTTATTACATCAATTAATTCTTTCGTAATCTCTTCCGGATAGCAGTACATCAGGCGGATCCAGGAAAGCCCTTCAATCCGACAAAGCTTTTCCAAAAGCTCCGGCAGCGCCTTCTTCCCATACAGATCCGTACCGTACACGGTTGTCTCCTGCGCCACCAGAATCAATTCCTTAATTCCGCTCTCCGCCAGATCCTCGGCCTCCTTTACCAGATCCTCCATTGGTACACTCCGGTAATCGCCGCGAATCTTTGGAATTACACAGTAAGTACAGTGCTTATCGCACCCCTCCGCAATCTTCAGATACGAAAAATATCCGCCCGTCGTATTGACTCTCTTCGGTCTTGCCGTGGTCAGATAATTAATGTCTTTAAAGCTTGACGCCGCATTTCCTCCCAGTACCTTTTCAATAACCGGAACGATCTCGTCGAACGCCGTTGAGCCAAGCAGGGCATCCACCTCCGGAATCTCAGCCCGAATCTCATCCCGATAGCGCTGTGCCAGACATCCCGTCACAATCAGAGCCTTCAGACTGCCGGTCTTCTTATACTCCGCCATCTCAAGAATCGTATTAATGCTCTCCTCCTTGGCATCGTGGATAAAACAGCAGGTATTAATTACAATGACATCTGCCGCCTCTTCCTCATTCGTCAGTTCGAAGCCCTTTTCTCTTAAGAGTCCCAACATCACCTCGCTGTCAACAAGATTCTTGTCACAGCCAAGCGAGATAAATAAAACCTTCATATTGTTACAAATTCCTCTCCTATTTTCTAACTTACATGCCGGTGAGTATCTGCCGACAGTCCTTTCGCGCGTTAGAATTTCTTTTCCAGCTACATCAGAGGCGCAAATAACCGAAGCAGTGCCTGAACCAGCCGAACCAACGGCCTTCTTCCCGCCATCTCTTTCGTAACCGGCGTGCTGCGCGCAATCGTCTCCTCGGCATCCTGCTTCACCTGCAGAACCGCTTTCGTTCGATACAAAAGCACGCCATTCTCAAAATGCAGGTACAGACTTCGAAAATCCATATTCACCGTTCCAACCGTCGCAATCTCGTCGTCGCAGATAAAGCATTTCGCATGGATAAAACCGCCCGTAAACTGATAGATCTTCACGCCCGCCTCCGCCAGCTGCGCGTAATACGACTGGGTCATCCAGAACACAATCTTCTTGTCCGGAATATCCGGCGTCACAATTCTGACATCCACACCTCTCTTTGCAGCGAGCGTAAGCGCTGTAATCATCTCATTATCAATAATCAGATACGGCGTGAACATATATACATACCGCTCCGCCATATTGATAATGTTCAGATACACGTTCTCACCGACCGTCTCTTCATCGAGCGGCGAATCGCCGTAAGGCTGTACATAGCCGTCTGAAACGAATTCCTGCGGATGCCAGACATGCGGTTTAAAGCAGCTGATATCCTGATCAGTCGGCCTGACGCAATTCCAGGTCTCCAAAAACATCACCGTCAGATTCCAGGCCGCCTCACCTTTCAGCATAATACCGGTATCCTTCCAGTACCCGAGGCGCTTCTTGACATTAATATACTCGTCCGCAAGATTAATTCCTCCGGTGAACGCCGTATGGCCGTCGATTACCATGATTTTACGGTGATCCCGGTTATTCATAACCACGGACAGAAACGGCACAAAATGATTGAAGGCCTCACATTTGATGCCATAGCTTTCAATCGTCTTGTAATACCGGTACGGCAGCATAGTAAGCGAACCTACGTCATCATAGAGCAGTCGGACATCCAATCCCGCGGCCGCCTTCTCCTTCAGAATATCGAGGATGGTGTCCCACATCAGGCCCTCCTCAATAATAAAATATTCCAAAAAGATAAAATGCTCCGCCTTCTTCAGCTCCTCCACCATAACCGGGAAGTTCGCCTCTCCGCTCGGAAAATACTCCGTCTGAGTTCCCTCATGGACCGGATACCCAACGCCTGCCAGATATTTCATCTGACCTGCCACCTTTCCGTCAAGCGCCTCCACAGCCCGGATTACCTCCGGATTCTGCTCCCGATCCGGATTCAGACGTGTTCGTGACTTTTCTATCATCTGTCGAAATGCCTTCTGCGTCTTTCTGGTTCCGAACAGGAGATATAACAGTCCTCCAAGCAAAGGAAACATCAGCACCGGGACCGCCCAGGCCAGCTTAAAAGCCGGATTGTCCTTCCTGTTAATGATGTGCAGCAGTGCAAGCGCGCTAAGAATCGTAAAGAAAATATTGATTCCGACCGAGTAATGACTCAGCCTCATCAGGAATATCAGGAACCATATCACCTGAACCGCCAGCAAAAATACTACAATAACTAATCTGCTGAATACAATTTTATACAGCTTTCTAATCCACTTCATTCTTTTCACTCCGAACGTCTCTCAAAGCCGCCGATGCGTATCCGTCGCTGCTTGGAAGTTGTTCCGGCACCTTTTTCTCCCGGAAGCGGCTCCGCACCGCTCCCGAAAGTCTTCCGCATCTTAGGCTTCTCTATAGTAATTAATCAGACATCCCTTTAAGATAATGTCCCTTTCATCCTTTGTCAGTTCACCCATGCGAAGCTTGAATTCCTTCATGCCCTTGCTCGCATTGTAAACCGTAATCTCCTTCTGATCCTCAATCAGCATGTTCTTAACGCCCTTTATGAACAGATAATCTCCGTTCTCGAAATCCTCGTCATTCTGGGCAAGGAACGGAAGCATACCCCAGTTGATCAGATTCGAGCGATATCTCTTAGTCGCATATTCCTTCGCGATATTTGCAAATCCGCCAAGCACCTTCTGACAGCTTGCAGCCTGCTCTCTCGCGGAACCGTCGCCCGGCTTCACAGCGTAGATCGTGCTGCCGATCTGAATATCCAGCGGATTTACCTCGAACTTCGTGCGAACCGCCTTGTAAGCTTCGCGAACCTCTTCGTTTGCCGCATAAATCTCTTCCTCGCTCTTTGCGGTCAGTCTTGCCTTTTCCGCAAGCTGCACTTCCTTGGCGCGTCCAACGTATGCCGGATCCTTTCTGGAAAGCGCGAACTCGGCAAGGCCCAGCGGATTGGAACGATACGAGGAGGTCTCGCCGGATGGAATCAGCTCATCCGTTGTCGTAACCGGATCATGAATTACGGATACCACCTTTAAGAGCAGATCGTCGGTCAGATTCGTCATCTTCGGCCAGTCCACAATCCCCGGTCCGAACTTGATATCAACGCTCGGGTCAGCCTTGCCCCAGCCATCATAGACGCGGTTATCATAAATCTTCGAATCGAAGAAATACTTCGGCTTCGTGAATTCTCCGTCATAATTCTCCGCAGAAGTCAGATATCCCTTATTCGCAGCGGTTGCCGCAATCGAACGTGCGTCCATCAGAGCAACGGATGCAATCTGGCCGTTCGTAATCTTTGAACCTTCTCTGTTCGGGAAGTTTCTCGTCGAATGGCGGATACTTAAGCCCTTATTGGACGGAACATCTCCTGCGCCAAAGCACGGGCCGCAGAACGCTGTACGAATCGTAGCGCCGGTCTCCATTAACTTCGCAACCGTACCGTTCTTCACCAGTTCCATAAAGACCGGCTGGCTCGCCGGATATACGCTTAAAGAGAACTCGTCCGCGCCGATATATTTGCCATTTAAGATATCAGCAGCATCACAGATATTCTCGAATCCGCCGCCGGCACAGCCTGCGATTACGCCCTGCTCCACGTAGAGACGGCCGTCTCTTACCTTATCCTTCAGGGTATACGGAATCTTTCCGTCCAGACTTACCAGGGCCTTCTTCTCCACCTCGTCCAGAATATCGTACAGGTTCGCATTCAAATCATCAATCGTATAGACATTGCTCGGATGGAACGGCATCGCGATCATCGGCTTAATCCGGGCCAGATCCACATATACCATGCCGTCATAATAAGCAACCTCACCCGGAGCAAGCTTCTTATAGCCCTCCGGTCTCTTATGAATCTCGTAGAACTCCTTCACCTGATCATCGGTCTCCCAAATCGAGGAAAGGCAAGTGGTCTCGGTCGTCATAACATCCACACCGATACGATAATCCACGCTTAAGTTCTCGATACCGTCGCCGACGAACTCCATTACCTTATTATTCACATAACCGTTCGCAAATACGGCTCCGATGATAGCAAGCGCAATATCCTGCGGACCAACGCCCTTTCTGGGCTTACCGGTCAGATAGACTGCAACCACCTTCGGCATCTTGATATCGTAGGTCTTGTTCAGCAGCTGCTTTACTAACTCAGGGCCGCCCTCGCCGACCGCCATCGTACCGAGCGCGCCATAACGGGTATGGCTGTCCGAACCAAGCACCATCTTGCCGCCCTCCGCAAGCATCTCTCTTGCGAACTGGTGGATAACCGCCTGATGAGGGGGTACATAGATACCGCCGTATTTCTTCGCGCAGGACAGACCGAACATGTGGTCATCCTCGTTAATCGTGCCGCCGACCGCGCACAGACTGTTGTGGCAGTTCGTGAGCACATACGGAACCGGGAACTTCTCAAGCCCCGACGCTCTCGCGGTCTGAATAATTCCGACAAAGGTAATATCATGGGAGGTCAGCTTGTCGAACTTAATCTTCAGCTGCTCCATAGTATCCGAAGTATTATGGGCGGCAAGAATCCCATACGCCATCGTATTCTTCGCAGCCTCCTCCTTCGTAACAGAAACGCCCTCTCCAGCAAGCGCCGCTGCGGCCTCAGGGCCATCCTCAATAATAGTACGTCCATTCTTTAAATAGACACCGTTCTCGTAAAGCTTAATCATCGTTCATTATTCATCCTCGTTCGTCACTGAAATCTGGCACATCTTCATCGCGTTTAACGCGTTCCTATGGCTTTCCGGCGTTACTCCCGCACAGCACGAAGCATCCACCGTTATCGTAATCTCCGGAAGCACGGTCTTAAGCAGCATCGCGTTCGAAATCACGCAGATGTCCGTACATAATCCTACGAGCTCCACCTCGGTAAGCTCCTCGGTCTGTGCGCGCGCCGCCAGAAATCTTGCAAGCTCCATCGATCCAAAGGCCGGCTTATCAAATATCGGGCTGTGATCGGCACACCTTAGCTCCTCAAGCTCCTCTGTAAGCTGCCAGCCGGGTGTATCCTTTACACAGTGCACTACAGGAAGGTTCCTCCCCTCCTGCGTATCAAGATACACCGCACCGTGCGTATCTCTTGTATACACCACGGTTCCGTCAAATTGACGGACCTTGCTCACAACCTTCGGCACAATCGCCTGCGCCTCCGGCGTTCCGAGACTTCCGTCAATAAAATCATTCTGCATGTCAATTACTGCAAGTATCTTCATCCTGTCTGAATCCTTTCTGAAAACCGCAGCCCGGCAGGTCTCCCTCCCAGGCCAGGCTGCATATCGATCGTTAGAATAATCCGGTGATCACACCGTTATCGTCCACGTCAATTCTCTCCGCGGCCGGAACCTTCGGAAGCCCCGGCATCGTCATAACCGTACCGGTAATCGCAACCACAAAGCCTGCACCCGCGCTTACATATACTTCACGAATATGAAGCGTGAAATTCTCCGGTCTTCCAAGCTTTGTCGCATCGTCCGAAAGCGAATACTGATTCTTCGCCATACATACCGGCATATTGCCAAAGCCAAGCTCCGTAATCTTCTTAATTGCAGCCTCTGCAGCAGGTTCGAATTCCACTCCTGCCGCTCCATAGATCTCCTTTGCAATCGTCTCAATCTTCTCCTTTAAGGACAGGGACTCGTCATACAGCGGCGCGAAATGGCTCTCTTTCTTCTCAACAGTCTCCATAACCTTCTTCGCCAGCTCAATTCCGCCTTCGCCGCCCTTTTCCCAAACCTCGGAAAGCGCGAACTCACAGCCCCTTGCCTCGCAGAACTCCTTCACATAATTCAGTTCCGCGTCCGTATCGCTTACAAAGCGGTTCAGCGTCACAACAACCGGAACGCCGAACTTCTGCAGATTCTCGATATGCTTCTCCAGATTTACGATACCGGCCTTTAACGCATCCAGATTCTCCGCGGACAGCTCTGTCTTCGGAACACCGCCGTTGTACTTTAATGCTCTGACCGTCGCGACCAGAACAACCGCATCCGGCTTTAAGCCAGCCATGCGGCACTTGATATCAAAGAACTTCTCAGCCCCCAGATCCGCGCCGAAGCCAGCCTCGGTTACCACAACATCCGCGAGCTTTAACGCCGTCTTTGTCGCACGCACGCTGTTGCATCCGTGTGCAATATTTGCGAACGGACCGCCGTGAACAATCGCGGGCGTATTCTCAAGCGTCTGAATCAGATTCGGACGAATCGCATCCTTCAACAGCGCCGCCATGGATCCAACCGCCTTCAGATCCTTCGCGGTAACCGGTCTACCGTCATACGTGTATGCTACAATAATTCTTCCCAGTCTCTCCTTCAGATCCTTCATATCATCTGCAAGACAGAGAATCGCCATAATCTCGGAGGCAACCGTAATAATGAAATGATCTTCCCTTACCACACCGTCAGTCTTTCTTCCAAGGCCTACTACAATATTGCGGAGCACTCTGTCGTTCATATCCACACAGCGTTTCCACACAATCTGATTCGGGTCGATACCTAAAGCATTCCCCTGCTGAATATGATTATCCATCATCGCCGCAAGCAGATTATTCGCCGAGGTAATCGCATGGAAATCACCCGTAAAATGCAGGTTCAGATCCTCCATCGGCACTACCTGTGCGTATCCGCCGCCCGCAGCGCCGCCCTTGATGCCAAAGCAGGGTCCGAGGGAAGGCTCTCTTAATGCGATAACAGACTTAATTCCCATCTTTCCGAGGGCCTGTCCAAGGCCAACCGTGGTAGTCGTCTTTCCCTCACCGGCGGGGGTCGGATTAATCGCGGTTACTAACACCAGCTTACCGTCGGGGTTATCCTTTACCTTCTCTATCAGCTCGTCCGAGAACTTTGCCTTGTATCTTCCATAATAGTCCAACTCGTCCTCTGTAATACCAAGACGTTCTGCCACCACTCTGATATGCTCCATCTTCGCTTCCTGGGCAATCTGAATATCTGTCTTCATATGTGTGAAACCCTCCTAAAATATATAATAATATAATTCATTACCGGATTCTTTGACGTCACCAGGCTCCTCCATTCTCCGTCTGTCTTTCCTTCTTCCCTCACTTCGACTGGAATCCCCGCAATTCTTCCCTCTGTGTACAGGGCATCGCTTTGATGCGTCCGCTTCTATTATATCAAATTTTTCAAATAAGGAAAGCACTTTTTCAAAGTTTTAGATTGATCCGGCTTTTTTTATGATTTCTAAACCGCCTCAAACCGCACAGGCAGGGGATCCACGGCAAAATCAGCGGACTTATCTGCACGGAAGATCGGTGCCGAAGCCTCCCGATTCACCGGGCGCGGAAGGAAAGAACAACCGGATTCCCTGTTTGCTTCTTGTAATTTGGCGAATGGTTCGTTATAATAAGCTCGTATGGTGTTATCGCCTGCGTCATTTCTGATGGAGCGATAGGGAAGAAAGACGAATTAATAAAGACGAATTATATTAAAGAAGGTATGAATATGACGAATTTAACAAATATGACAAATATGGTGAATCTGACAAATACAGCGAATTCTGAGAATCGTTTCCGCACGATTATTTTCGATTTGGACGGAACACTTCTTGATACCCTCGACGATCTCTGGGCCAGCACCAACTATGCGCTGGAGCAGTGCGGGTATCCGACAAGGACACGCGAGGAGGTCCGCCGCTTTGTCGGGAACGGTGTGAAGAATCTGATTTTACGAGCGGTTCCGGAAGGAACTTCCGAAGACGCATCCGATGCGTGCCTTACTATTTTTCGGGAACATTACAAGGAGCACTTAAACGATCATACGGGACCCTACGCAGGGATCATGGAGCTTTTACAGACATTGCGGGCAGACGGCTGCCGGATTGGTGTTGTCTCGAACAAATTCGATGCTGCAGTCAAGCTGCTCTGTGCGGAATATTTCGGGGAGCTGATTGATGCTGCAATCGGTGAGTCTCCTGCCGCTGCAAAGAAGCCGGCGCCGGATACGGTATTTCTTGCGCTGAAAGAATTGAACGCCTCCGCTGACACCGCGGTCTACATCGGCGACTCCGAAGTAGATATCCAGACCGCGGCGAACGCATCTCTTCCCTGCATCAGCGTGACCTGGGGATTCCGCAGCAGGGAACTGCTGGCCAAGCTCAAGCCGGACTATTTATGCGATACCGCCAGCGAAGTTCTTGCTGTCATTCGCGGGCTCTGATCCGGCCTCTCCGACCGGCCGCTTCCACGCAGACTCCTTTCCGAATCATATTCCGCATGGCACACCGAAAAACGCAGGGTTACCAGCCCTGCGTTTTTCATTAGCAAAAGGAGCTTCCGAATTCTCCCGAATTCCACATCCCCGGAGCCTCCTTTTCACGTATCCTGTTTTGTTCGTATGAAAGGCTGCCGTCTTTTCCGGCAGCCCTTCTCTTTCGTATTCTTCCCGGTACTCCCTTCCCGATATCATCCTTCGTGCCTTCTGCGCATTCTCTCTGATGTCTCTTCTGATACAGTTCTTCTCTTTCGCATGCTTCCTCTTATGTAGGGGGATGAAACCGTTCCATCATACTTTCTGGAACGATCTTATTGTAGCACAGCGCGTTCGCAAATACAAACTGCAAATTCTGGTAATTTCAAAAGCGCCTGCCCGTCACGAACTTCTTTCATTCCACAGCGTAAATCCAAGAATCAGAATTCCTCCAATCACCTGGGATATCGTGATTGGTTCTCCAAGCACCGCAACCGAGACAATCACCGCGACGAGCGGATCGATATAGCTCAAAAGGGCCGTCTCCTGCCCGCTCAGATCCTTCAGCGCCGAAAAATACATACAATAGGTAACCCCCGTATGGATGAGCCCGACAATCAGCAGACATCCCCAACCGGTCCCGTCAAGATCTCCAAGCCTCGTTCCCCCTGTGCCGACAACATAAGGCACCAGAATCAGAATCGCCGCAAGGAACTGCAGAAGCGTGCGGTGAATTCCGGCCACATTCTTAATGAATTTGTTCAGCAGAATCACCGCTGCGTAAAATGCCGCCGCGCCGAGGCCGAACAGAATCCCGACCAGATCATTCCCGCTCTCCCCCACATTCTCAACGCCGATAATAAGAACCAGGCCGACCGTCGACATCACAAAGCAAAGAATCTGCCTGCGCGTCAGCCTCTCGCGGAACAGGAACGGACATACCACCATCACAATAACCGGCGCAAAATAATAACTCAGCGTCGCAGCCGAAATCGTCGTATACTGATACGCCTCGAACAGCAGGATCCAGTTAATTCCCATCGCAATTCCGGACACAAGCAAAAGCGGAAGCTCCTTCTGAATTCCTTTAAACGGAATCCGCTGCCCGGTAACCGCCAAATATCCGCAAATCAGCAGCGCCGCCAACACTGCCCGGTAAAGAGCCAGCTCTCCGGAGCTCACCGCGATATTCCTGGTAAACGGTCCAAGTGTTCCGAATATAATCATTGAAATACTAAGCATCGCCTTTGCGTTCCTATGACGTTTCATCCATCCGCCCTCTCTTTCATTCTTCGCGCTTTTGCGCTCTTTTGTACCCCCGCTGCAAAGTTAAGTTCCGTTTTTCCCATTTCGCTCTTTCACCGGACCTCCGCCTTTGCATCAGAGCTGTTTTTCCTATTGTATCCTTTTTTGAGAACGCAGTCAATCACTTTAAGCTCCCATATATCATTCAAAAAATTATTGACAAACGATAATTTTCCTGTTATGCTTACATTGCAATTATCGTAAAACAATAATTTTAGTTCAACAATCCCAGAGCCCATTGTTTCAAAGGCCGCTTCCGTCTCTGCCAGGCCGAGAAACCGCTCCCATAATGGAGGTGTTATCATGACAACCGAAACAGACAAAACGAACGAGACAACCCAGACACCGGATACCGCAAAGACATTTCTTTCCGGGCACCGCAGGTTTCTCCTTCTCATACCGGAATTCCTGCTTGCCGCCTCTGTCGGCATTCTGCTGTACACGGGAGGAATGCGTTCCGGTATGCTGATTCTGAAGGAACCCTTTGATTCAGCTGCTTCCCTTTTAAGAAGCATGTCCCTGTCAGGAGAAGCCGGGAATGTATGCGCCGTCCTGCTCTACCTTCTGCTTTGCCTGCTCCCGCTGATCGTTCCGTGCATCCGCTTTTTGATGCGCCGCCGCACACTTATGCGCGGGCGCAATGCCGACTCGTATTCCGCTGACGTGCTGCAGCCCGTTCCGGAGGGCACACTTATGCGCAGACGCAATGCTGCCCTCGGTGTGCTTTTGATGCTCCTTTGCGCCTATAGCTTTTATCTGCTCTATGCGCTAATCAACCCCGGGCTGCTTTTCAAGCTCGTTCCAAAAGAGCTCAGGAGTACCGATATGCTTCCTGTCCTCAAATGCTGCGCTTCCTCCATCTATTACTCCATCCTGAGCGCATATCTGGTGGTCCGCGCGCTTGTCTCTTTGGATTTCCTTCCGAAGAAGCATTCCCGCGCCCTTACAGCGCGCAGGCTCTCCAATCTGCTGCTCGGAGTATGCATTCTGTACACAGCGATCATCGGCTATTTTGGCGCGTTCACCCTGATGGCAGACGTCGAAGCCGCTCTTGGCGCCCAGAATCCCGGCCGGAACGCAGTCTGTGTCGTAATCCGGTTTCTCCTGGCACTGCTGCCGGACATCTGTACGGTTCTGGTTCTTCTGCAGGGCCGCCGGCTTGCCGCTTCCCTTGCGGAGGGAATGTATCAGAACGAGGAACAGGAAGCGAGCCGCCTATCCCGCGTCAGCCGCATTTCCGTGCTTGTCTCGGTGAGCTGCTCGCTCACCTGTAACCTGCTTCAGTTCCTTTTGGCCGGTCTTCTCTCGAAGGTTACTTTCCAGATTCAGCTTCCGCTGCTCTCTCTGATCCTATCCTTTGCGGCCCTGGTATTATCCGGGTATTTCCGGAAAGCCAAAGAGGAACATGAAGACAACGAGCTGTTCATCTGAAAGAACCGGAGGAAGTAATTATGGCAATCCGCGTATATCTGGATGAAATCTTAAAAGAACGGCATATGACTTCAAAAGAGCTGTGCCGCCTGATTGGAATTACCGAGGCGAACCTCTCCGTGCTGCGAAGCGGCAAGGCAAAGGGCGTCCGTTTTCTCACATTGAATAAAATCTGTTATTATCTGCAGTGTGAAGCCGGGGATATCCTGCGCTTTGACGGCTGCCTGGACGAGGAGGTAACTGACGATGAAGAAACTGAATAAGCAAATTAGCCAAGAGATCCGAAGAAAACGGAGCCATTCGCAGAAGCAAACTCTGAATGCCGGAAGTTCGCCCCGCCGTTTCCCGCTTCTCCTTCCTGTCCTGCTCTCGTTCCTTCTCCTTTCCTTCACCGGCTGCACGCTGGCAAAGGAAGAGAGTCCGGACGACTTCCGGAAAGACCGCCTTTACGGCGTCTATGTCACCCAGGAAATACAGGCGTTTGAACCGAAGCCGATTCCGGAAGGTACGACATTTTCCAGCATCTCCGAGCTTCAGCAATCCCTTTCTGAATCCGGCACCGCTATCCTGACCGCTGTTCCGGACGAAAAAGGAGACGTTGCATTCGAGGGCATGGACGGCTGGCTCCTGGCTGTCAGACTGATTTCTGACGCAGAGTCGGAGATTCCTTCCATCGGCTTCTACACCGACCCGGAATTCACCGATCTTCAGCTGAACACCTCCGCCGGAGACAACAGACAGGAAATTTCCGCCGAGGGTACCCTGCATATTCCCGCCGGAACCGGCAAACCCTATTACCTCTATCCGGTCTGGGAAACCTCCGACGGCAGCGTCTACATCAGCTCCGCTGACCGTACCGGCGGTTTTGCCTCCTCCTACGGCAGCTCGGCAGGCGGCTCCTTCACCAAAACCATCAAAAACGAGACGACAGCAACCGACGAATCCGGCACTTCCCATACCGAGATCACTTCCTTTAAAGTTGTCCTTCAGCTAATTGACGGGATTCAAAGCGTAACCATAAAGGAGATGAGTCAAGACGATACCCTGCTTCGCGCTACCCCGCTTACCCCAGAGCAGACCTCGTTCACCCTGCTGCCCGATACCGCCTATTTCATCGCAGAGGAGCTGGAGGCCGGTTCAGACGGACTTATCACCCGCAGTATCTTTACCGTCCCGGAGAATACGAATTCTGAGAATACGAATTCTGAGAATCCTCTCAAGTCCGCTCTGACGCATACCTTCCACTACCGGATTGACAGTCAGATCCAGACTGTGACCGTTGAATTTCTGAAGTAGTCAACAAAAAACGGAATCCATCCCGATCTTCCTGTTTTCCAGGTATGATTCGGAATGAATTCCGTTTTTCTAATCTTTTCAATTCTGTCGAATTACAGTTCGATATGATTCATGGTCTTCTCAACCAGATCGATAACCTTAACCTTACCAACACCGAAAATCGAAGTATTCAGTTCCCCGTGAATCGGATCGCTCCATTCCTTGCCGATTCCCTCAATTCCGTTCCTCATACCGAGAATCGAACCAACCGTTGCGCCGTTGCAGTCCGTATCAAATCCGGTCTCAACCGCCATACAGATGGACTTACCGAAGTCTCCCTCACCGTAGAGCAACGCCGCCGCAACGATAATTGCGTTGGAGATTGTGTGGCACCAGTCATGTCCATTGTGCTCATCATATGTAGTATGGAGCTTCGCAAATGCCTCTGCCTGGGTAACACCGTTCTTGTAATCCTTCACTATGTTATCAATTGCCTCGTACAGTCTGGACTGCTCCGGAATCTGGGCAAGGCCTCCGTAAATGATATCTTCGATATTACCGGTAACAGTTGCGCACGCGAGCATTGCTGCGATGAACATCTCCCCGTAGATACCGTTCTTTACATGGGAGATCGAAGCATCTCTCCACGCCATCTCAGCTGCAAGCTCCGGATTGCCCGGGTTAATATATCCAAAATAGTCGCCGCGAATCTGTGCACCGATCCACTCGCGGAACGCATTCTTATAGATTGCAGAATGAGGCGGCAGATATCCCTTTACAAAATTACAGAACGCAACACGCTCAGCCGTGCAGTAAGCGTTCTTGGACTGATACTGCAGCCATGCCTGTGCTACATCGTAGGGGCTGAAATCACGGCCGTTCTTCTCAACAATAATCTGGCTCAATACCGTGTAATTCGTATCATCATCCACCGGCGCATACTCAATCAAATCTGCGTACGTCGGCTTCTTCAAACGGAACTTATACTTATCGCAAATCTCATCGGTCAGCTCCTTAGCGAGAATATAACGCTTCATCGGCCAGTTTCCGGTCTCCTTTAACAGCGGATGCAGCTCGTCTGTACGAATTCCCTCAACTGGCTTGCCGAGGAAGCATCCGATAATTCTTCCCATCCACGCGCCGTGAATCTTGCTCTTTAACGCATCCGTATTCACTTCCTTCTTCTCGAAGTCATACGCCTTTCTCTTCTCCTTGATTCCTTCCAGATCCGAAGGCTCATCATACGCATAGCCGGGCTTTTTCTTCGCGTTCAGAACCATATCGAAGATAACGTCCGCCATCTTCTCCTTGTAATCGCTCTTCGGCAGCTTATGAACCGCTGTGAACAGATCCTGATATTCTTCAATATCCAGGCCCTCCTCCACGGACTGTCTGTATTCCACCATCATCTGCTCCGAATACGCCTCCCATGCGTGGAGAACTCCGTAGTCCGGCAGAATCTTCTTTGCCTGAAGCTCCTCTACCACTCTTGTATCACTATCGAACAGCAGAGAATCCACCGATACATTGAACTGCTTGGAAAGGCCGATCAGATTGTTCACATCCGGCTTTGCCGCACCGCTCTCCCATCTTTGTACCGCCTGTCTGCTTACATTCAAAATCTCCGCGAGATCCTCCTGAGACAGATTCGCTTCTCTTCTCAGTCTAAAAATCTTGTCACCCATTAACATTTCGGAAATCCTCCTGTCGTTTTGATTTAGCGTATTTCTGCCGCGCTCCGGCATCCTGTATCATCGGGATGGTTCCCATTTCCCTTTATGGTATTATCATACCGGAAATTCCGAATATTCGCAACCGCCTTCTCCAAACAAAATACGCAATTTCAAATTGCGTCTTCCAACGACTCCGTACCTGATTTTCATTCTGCACATCGTTGGCTCTATTTCCCTTGGAATCC
This sequence comes from Lachnospiraceae bacterium, assembly GCA_017623215.1. Taxonomy (GTDB): domain Bacteria; phylum Bacillota; class Clostridia; order Lachnospirales; family Lachnospiraceae; genus Caccomorpha. Next base: position 36,471 of record JAGAPO010000075.1, read on the forward strand.
TTCTTTACAACCGCCCGTAAATACGGTATACTTTCCTCAGTGTATGTAAGAATATTTCCGAAAGGAGGCATCGCGCAGCGCCTTCGCGCGGTTATATAAGAATGAACAGCAAAAAGAAAATCCTCCTGCTCGCGACAGGAGGCACCATTGTATCGGCAGAGACCGCAGGAGGAGACGGACTTGCCCCCTCTCTTGATATTGCCGGAATCTTCCCCTATCTTCCCGGCGTCGCGGACACTTACGAAATTACGGCAAAGAGCATTCTGAATCTGGACAGCTCCAATATTCAGCCGGAGGAATGGGTGGTGATCGCCCGAAGCATCTATGAGGCGTATCCGGATTATGACGGAATCGTTGTCACGCACGGAACGGATACCATGGCGTATACCGCCTCGATCCTCACCTTTATGCTTCCCAATATCCCGATTCCGGTCGTTCTGACCGGCTCCCAGCTTCCGCTCGCCCATCCGTTAACCGATGCGACGGATAATCTGCGGTATGCGTTCGCAATGTCAGCAAGCGGAATCCCCGGCGTATTTATCGCGTTCAACCGCCGCATTATCCTCGGTTGCCGCGCCGTTAAGGTACGGACCACCGGGTTCGATGCGTTCGAAAGTGTGAACTGCGAAGATGTCGGCATTATTAATTCCGGCGGCCTCGTAATCAACCAGTCCGTGCTCCCGAAGCTCTCCGGCAAATGCCGGCTGCTCGACCGTCTCTGTTCGGATGTCTTCCTGATCAAATTAACCCCGGGATTGAATCCGCGGATTTTTGATATGCTCCTTGACATGAATTACAAGGGGATTGTAATTGAAGCCTTTGGCGCGGGCGGAATTCATTTCGTTCATCGTGATCTGATCTCAAAGCTTCAGAAGCTTACGGACTGCGGCATTCCGGTCGTTGTCTCCAGTCAGTGCCTGTACGAGCGCAGCGACCTGTCCATCTATCAGACCGGCAAGCTCGCCCTCAGACAGGGCGTGATTCCGGCTTACGACATGACGACGGAGGCCGCCGTGACCAAGCTCATCTGGGCGCTCGGACAGACCGACTCGTTAAACGAGATCCGCACCATTTTTGCGACCAGCTACGCAGGTGAAGTCACCCCGTAAATGCGTGTCAAATTCCTGACACACATCATATACTGGGAAATATCAAGGGGTCTTAAAGAACCGGATCCCTTGACATTTCCCTTTTTTTATGTTACCATGACCAGTGCGTGCTCATGCTCCTTTTGGAGGTACTCCTTTTAGAGATACTCCTTTTGGAGATACTCCCTTCGGAGAATGCGCTCGCCGCGCGGTCTTTCCTTTCGGCAGACCCGTAGGAAGCGGCTGTGGAACCGTTCCTCTCCACAATCGTAGGATTTCAGCAGAAATGCTTTCCCTGCTTTTTCGAATTGCTTCGAACGCAAGGGATATTATTAGCGCCAGTACTTTTCTGAACGGAACCGTTCTTTAGACGGATTGGAAAGTTGACGAGGCGGAAGGTGATCGAAATTTCGGCGGATGCCTTCCCGCACCGATCCGGGTGCGTCATATGCCGTTAAACCCCGTGGGTAACTGCGGGAACAGAAGCGTCATATCCGGATGGTACCTTGACAATTATATAATAAAGGAGAATGCTTATGTGTGGAATTATTGGTTTTACCGGGTATCTTGACGCATCCGAGGTGTTAATCAGCGGTCTTTCGGCTTTGGAATACCGCGGGTATGACAGCGCAGGAATCGCCTGCTTTGAAGACGGACAGATCGCAGTCCGCAAATCGGTCGGAAAGGTGGCAATGCTTGCCGACAAGGTGAGCGGAACGCTTCACTCCTTCTGCGGCATCGGCCATACGCGCTGGGCGACGCACGGCGGCGTATCGGAAGTCAACGCCCATCCTCACTCCTGCGGACGTGTCACGCTCATTCACAACGGAATTATTGAGAATTATCATGAACTCGCAGGCGAGCTTGCAGCAACCGGACGAATTCCGGTATCTCAGACCGACAGTGAGATTGCCGCAATGCTCATTGATTCCCTCTATGAGGGGAATCCCAGAGATGCAATCGCGAAGGCGGCCTCCCGCCTGGAAGGAGCCTATGCGTTCTGCATCCTGTTTTCCGATATTCCCGAGACTATCTACTGTATCCGAAAGGGAAGCCCTCTCGTTGCCTGCCATACCGAGGACGGTTCTTTGGTTGCCTCCGATATGGTTGCGCTCCTGCGCTATTCGAAGGATTATTTTGTCCTTCCGGAGGATCAGATTGCGGTGTTATCACGGCACGGAATCGAAGTAACCGAACTGGACGGAACCGTCGTAACCCCTGTTATGCTGCACGTCACCTGGGATATGTCCGCCGCACAGAAGAACGGCTTTAAGCACTATATGCTAAAGGAGATTCACGAACAGCCGGAGTCTCTGCGCCGTACGATTACGCCCCGCACCATGCGCTGCGTCTACCGGCACGATGACGGCAGCTGTGCGGAGTATTATCTTCCCGACTTTACCGCGGATAAGATTCCGGATTCCGTCTTTCAGGACGTGAACCGCGTCGTCATCGCGGCCTGTGGAACCGCAATGCACGCCGGCCTGATGGGACGCATCTTATTCGAGCGCCTGCTCCGCATTCCGGTAACCGTCTCCATTGCGTCGGAATTCCGTTACGAGAATCCGATTCTGGATGAAACTACGCTCGTCATTACCGTCTCCCAGTCCGGCGAGACCGCCGATACACTGGCTGCTCTGCGCCTTTCCAGAGAACGCGGGGCTAAGACCCTTTCCATCGTCAACGTAAAGGGCTCTTCCATCGCCAGAGAAAGCGACTACGTTCTGTACACGCACGCAGGCCCCGAGATTGCAGTTGCAAGCACCAAGGCATATACCGCTCAGCTTGCGGCCTTTTATCTGATCGCGTTCCGCTTTGCACTCGCCCGCGGTGCCATTAAAGCAGAAGTCTGCGCTTCCATGACGGAGCAGCTGCTTTCGACGATTCACTCCGTGGACGATACGCTCCTGTTAAAGAATCAGCTCAAAGATATCAGCCGCCATCTTGTAACGGCATCCAATCTCTTCTTTATCGGGCGCAGCCTTGACTATGCGCTTTCCTGCGAGGGCTCTATCAAGCTGAAGGAAATCACGTATATTCATTCCGAAGCCTACGCGGCCGGCGAGCTCAAGCACGGAACGCTTTCGCTGATTACCGAGGGAATCCCCGTCATCGCGCTTGCAACCCAGAGCGACGTGCTCTCCAAGATGATATCCAATGTCAAAGAAGTGCGCGCCCGCGGTGCCATGGTCATCCTGATCACCAAAAAAGAGGCGGTTGTGGAAGAAAGTCTGTACGACTACCGAGTCGATCTTCCGGATACTCCGGATCTCTACGCTCCGTTCACGGCAGCCGTTGTTCTCCAGCTTCTGGCCTACTACACCTCCTCATATCGCGGACTTGACGTCGACCAGCCAAGAAACCTGGCGAAATCGGTGACTGTTGAATAATCTGCATTATATTGTGCCGCCGCAATGCATCGGGCCACTGCGGCAGCCTCAAACCGGAGCCAAATCTCCGGTTAAAAAAGCAAATGGCCTCCGCCTGTTTTCCTCTCCCCGGCTCTGATAAGCCGTGAGTGAAAACAGGCGGAAGCCTCCCGCTCTTTCTATGCTCTTTCTATGCTCTTTCTGCGCTCTTTCTGTTCTCTGTCTGTTCTCCTTTTATGTTCTTTTTTATGATTTCGTTCTTCTCGCTTTTCTCATCCGGCTTTTCCGTCCTCAATACTTTTCTTCTTCCAGCTAATCAGCTTCACACCAACCCAGATAATGAAACATGCAAAGATAGTCTGCGGCACAAACCAGCGCACAAAATTGGCCAGCTCCTGAATAATCCAGAAATTAAAATATGTTCCAATCATCCGAACAAAACAGTTAAACAAAATACTTGCGCCAAGCACAATCAGCACAATTGCAGCAAGCACATTATATTTCTTTATGAAGTGTATCACATTGTCCCGGTCAAGATTCTCGATGAACAGATAATGATCCTCCAGACAGTAGAATTCCTCATCATCGAGCGAGCTCTTATTCATACTGTCAAAAAAACTGTAGAACCACAGCACCGGCAGCAGATACAAAAGCGCTCCGATACTCAGCCAGCTTTCTAAGAACATCGTGAGGAAAAACGCTCCCATCAAAGAGACTCCTTCCTTCATGAATCCCATGTACATCTGTCCCCCTCCGGGGATAAGCGAGAACATGAACGTTAAAAATTTACCTTTTTTTCTTGTCATAATTCTTTCCTTTCCGCAGCTCATTTGCCGCACCCTTCTACTCTATTTTTCTTCGACCAATTCCTCAATCGACTCTGATACCCGACGGAATGCCTGACTGATTTCGTCCATAATCTCTTTTCCTGACTCCCGATTCTCCTGCATCCACTCCGAGAATAATCCTCCCGAATATCCGGTATTCATCTGTCTCATATCCGCAATCCCCGCCGCAAATACAAACGCAACCGCGGCCGCCGTTCCGAGACTGATCTTCAGACTGTACCACCACAGCCTTGCCCTCGCAGATTCTTTTGTCTCTTTTTTGTGCGCCGGCGTCAGTCCGAGCCGCTCCGCTCTCATAAGTATCTGCTCCTTCATATCTCCCGGAGCCGAAAGCGCTGTATTCTTCTCGGTATCCGCAAGAAAGAGTTCGAACTTCTCGCTATCTGCAAGCAATTCGTTCAAATGCCGGATGACTTTAGTATTCCTGTTCGGCATACTCTCGCTTAACTGCCGCTGTTGTCTTTCTTTCAAAATAATGCTCATTGTATCCATTCCTGTTCTGTCATCCTTTTTTTCACTCATCCGCCGCTCACTTCCTTTCGCAGTAATTTTCGAAGACTTGCTTTTGCACGGTATATCTGTGTCTGAAGCGTCCGCATATTCTTTCCCGTCTCTTCCGCGATAGCTCCCATACTTTTTTCTTCATAAAAGTACTGTAACGCGACTGTCCGGTACGGCTCCTTTAAGCTTTCGCACGCCTCCTTCAGTTCCCTCCTCACCTCGTCAGCCAGAATAATTTCCTCCGGCTGCGGATCCCCGCTCTTCATCTCAATCATCACGGTATCCTCCGTCGGTATCATCTTCCGCCCGGCCCTTTTTTCGTAGTCCAGACACTTATTGACCGCAATCCGGCATATCCAGGCCTTCTCATTTACTCCGTCGAATGAATTCCAATGCTGACACACAGTTAGGAATGTATCCTGTGTCAGGTCCTCGGCATCAAAATAGCTGCCCGTAATTCGATAGCAGACAGAAAACACGAGATTCTGGTATTGGTCAATCAGACCGGACAGGTCAAGCTTTCCGGCACTCAATGCACTCACCGCCTTTCCTCTCTCTATTCTATATAACGAATCAGCTTTCGGATTTACTTCAAATGATTCAAAAATATATTAATTTTTTCTTCCTTTACCACGAAAAAAGGTGCTGTTCCTGGCAGCACCTTTTTCGGCGTTTCCGCCGACTTTTTTCTTCGTTGTTGTTATCATTTTCCCTCTGCTGTCTTCCTCATCCGTTCCTTCCGGCCGACACCTTATCCTGCACCAACAGCATCAGGTACAAAAGCACCGTCGCCGCCGTCTCATACACCAGCGGCAGGTAATAGACACCGACAAAATCAATCTGATATAAAAATGCGAGTCCCATCAGGAAGCTGATGCATCCTATTCCCAAATCAAACAGACATGCCTTTGCTGCCGCAGCGGCCTTATATTCCGGTGCGGTAAGCTTTCGTAAAAACAGCGGTATTAATATGTAGAATGCAAGATATGCGCACATTGCCGCTTTAGAGGCTCCGTTCCATAATGCCCATCCCTTCGTCCCGATATCCGCACCGGAAGCTGCAGCAAGCGCCGCTTCTTCCAACGCGCTTCCCGCCCGAATGTGACACCATATACTGAGCGGATAGCTGATAATCACAATTCCTGCGCATACCGCACACATCGTCCTGCCCATATTCCACCGTCTGTGTTCCATCCTCCTTCTCCTTTCGCCGCACGATACGCTCTTTGCGCCCGCCTTGGAGACAGTCTTTTAGCGCCTTAGAGCTTCTTTTCATGCTAATCTGCAATCCTATATCCATCCTCAATCATTTCCAGCATCCGTTCCGCCACGTTCGGATCGAACTGAATTCCGCTCAGACTCCGGAATTCATTCTTAATATATTCGATATCCTTCGCCTCACGATAGCACCGCCTGGTTGCCATCGCGTCATAGCAGTCCGCCACACAGATCACTCTCGCTACCAGGGGAATCTCTTCTCCTGCAATCCCATCGGGATACCCCTGCCCATTATACCACTCATGATGCATCAAAGCACCGATTTCAATGTCCTTGACAGAACTGAAATCCTTCAGGATCTCATACCCAATCCGGGTATGGCTCTTGATAACATTATATTCTTCGGGCGTCAGCTTCTCTTTTTTGTTCAGGATCGCATCCGGAATTCCAATCTTTCCGATATCATGCACAAGTGCGATCCGATACATCCGATCCTGCTCCTCCCTGGAAAGATTCATTCGTCTTGCAAGCTCCTTTGTATATTCCGCTACTCGAATAGAGTGACCGTTCGTATATTTATCCTTCGCATCAATGGTGCGCGCGACAGTCGTAAGCGCCTGCTCGGTAATCTCCTTGTATTTCTCCCGTTCCTGTCTCACACGCTTGGTCTTATACGTAAGGATACTCCTGACAATCACCGTTAGCATGAGCAGCACGATTCCAAGAAGAAGTACCCAGAACCACGCATACTCCCAAATCTGGTATTCCTTGTGAATCTCCAGAATATACTCCTCGCCGGATACTCCATCCGCATTCTTCGCACTCAGGTGGAACCGATAGGTTCCGCCGCTCAGATTCGTATAGCTGACGGGAATCGCCCGGTCTGCTTCCACCTCTGCAGTCTCCTCATCAAACCCTTCCAGATAATATGAAATCGTCCCGGCGTCCGGTAAAAAGGAGAGCGACGC
>JAGAPO010000076.1 GCA_017623215.1 Lachnospiraceae bacterium
AATGTATCCATACTGATGTGCTTTCCCTCTTTGCTCATGTTGGCAATCATATTCGTTGTCATACCGGCGGCAAGCCTTAAATCCTCTTTTCTCATATCACGCTCTAACAGTGTATGCCAGAGTGGTTTATAGCTGATGTGCATATTGTTTTCCTGCCTTTCTATCCATACCACCGGGGCGGCTGCCCCAGCAGGAACTTTTCTCTTATTATAACATCAATCTTGTGTAATCACAATTTATTCTTGTAGCATGCCGCTGATACCGTCTGGATTGGCTTTTCCTTTCTTTTTGTTCCCTTTAATTAGCCATGAACTGCTGTCGGACAAGGGGCGGCAGAAGTCTGATATGATAAAGATGATCTGCATGCTTGCCATCTGTGTTTCTCTGTATGTGATGCTGCAGTCGATGGGAATTTTGAATTTGTTGGTACCGAGTCAGCTTGCAGATTCCAAGATGGGCTACGGTATGCTCTTTATCATTGGGCTGCTCACCTCTGTTCACTGCATTGCCATGTGCGGAGGCATCAATCTTTCGCAGTGCATTCCGCGGGAGAGCCAGAAGGAAGCAGGAAGGGGCAGAAAGCCGGAAGCATTCGTTCCGGCTTTGCTCTACAATCTTGGGCGGGTTTGCACTTATACGATGTTCGGATTTGTCTTGGGGCTGGTTGGCTTCCTGTTTGGAGGAGATACCGAGGTTGGAGTATCAGCTTTACTGCAAGGCGTTTTGAAAATGATAGGCGGATTATTCATGGTTATTATGGGAATTAACATGCTTGGCCTTTTCCCATGGCTTCGCAGGTTTACGTTCCGTATTCCTGGGATTATCGTTCGAAAGGCAGGAAAGGAAAGAGCGGGGAGCAGACGTCCTTTTTGGATTGGGATAATCAACGGTTTCATGCCGTGCGGCCCTCTGCAGTCCATGTGGATCGTGGCGTTGGCGACCGGTAATCCGTTTGCGGGAGCTTTATCCATGTTACTGTTTGGCTTGGGAACCGTGCCTCTCATGCTGGGATTTGGTTCCATTATAACTGCTCTTGGAAAAAAATTTACGGCCAAAGTGATGACAGTTGGAGCAATTCTGGTGGTAGTGCTCGGACTTGCCCTGCTGTCTCAGGGAGGCTCCCTAAGCGGTTTGCTTCCTTCTGATTTGCTTTTGGTCCTGCTGATTGCATTCGGTATTGTCGGAGTGTTACTCAGTATTCCGTTCAAGAAAAAAGGATGGAAACATGTCATGAACGCTGTGTCGCTTATCCTTGTAATCAGTTCCTGTGTCTTATGGAGTAAGTGGGGGACACGGATTCAGAATGAGGCAGCAAACAGCACAGAGACTGCGGCTGTGGATGAAGTACAGGTGATAAACAGCACACTGTCCTCACGCCGTTATCCAAGCATAACCGTTCAGGAAGGGGTTCCTGTCAGGTGGGTTATTGATGCTCCGTCAGGAAGCATAAACGGATGCAATTATAAAATGATTATTTGGGATTATGACATTGAATATACCTTTCATACCGGAGAGAACGTGATTGAGTTTACCCCGAAAAAGGCAGGTACGGTTCGATATAGCTGTTGGATGGGAATGATTCAGGGAAGTATCTCGGTGATTGATGAGAACTAAAATAAAGCGATGTATCCGGTGATGAAGTCAGCGTTTCGACATCGGTGTTATGCAAAGGCATTGACGAGCCCGACGGGATTGAGGAAGATACAAGCAGGAAGAAGTCTTTGAAAGAATGGATTGCAGGAATCGGAATTTGAAGGTATAATTTTATAGGCAGTATTAGAGATTCCTTGCTGCTCCTAAGTGTGCAGAAAGAGGTGTGGACAATGGAACAGTCGGTTTTAATCGTAGATGATGAACCAATGATTCGGAAAGCGGTAGCTTCTTATATGGAAAAACAGGGCTGTAAGGTGTTTACAGCAGATAATGGGAGGGATGCTCTGGCGATTTTTGAAAGGGAGGTAATTACATTTGTAATCCTGGATTTGATGCTTCCGGATATGGCCGGTGAAGATATCTGTACAGTGATACGGAAAAAGTCAAGAGTGCCAATCATTATGCTGACAGCGAAGACACAGGAGGAGGATGTGCTATGCGGGCTTACGATTGGTGCTGATGATTATGTGACAAAGCCGTTCAGTCTGAAGGAGCTGTATGCCAGAATGAATGTGATTCTGCGCCGGGCTTCCTGTGATCTGAAGCCATTAGCAGAAAAATATTCTTGGAATGACAATGACCTGAAGATTGATTTTGAGCATTATGAAGTTTATAAAAAGGGCGAACTGCTTTCGCTGACACCCATTGAGTGGAAAATCCTGTCGGCTCTCATACGGCATCCGAAAAAGAACTATACAAGGGAAGAACTGATAGAGCTTGTATTCGAGCCGGAGTTTGACGGATATGACCGTGTCATTGATACTCATATCAAAAATCTGCGAAAGAAAGTGGAAGATGACCCTAAAAAGCCGGTCTATGTGATAACGGTTCATGGGATCGGATACAAATTCGGAGGTGAGAAGCAGTGAGGCATTATAGTCTCCGAACAATGATTGCGGTTCGTTTTGCTCTGATTGTTCTAACGGTGATCTTATTGATTAGTATTGCATCAAATATTCTGATCAGCATGCAGTTTGAGAAGTATGTAGGAGAACAGCAGAGCAAAGAGGCAGAAGAGATAGCACTTAATTTGTCCCATCAGTATGACAATGCATCAGGTGAATGGAATCTGGACTATGTCCATGGTCTTGGCATGTATGCCATGAACGAGGGCTATATCATAAAATTGTATGATAGGAATGAGAATATCTTATGGGATGCCCAGAATCATGACATGACACTTTGTTCCCAGATGATGGATGCCATATCAAACCGGATGCAGGAGAATCGCCCTGAGCTTAACGGTGATTTTGTTGCACGTAGATTTGACCTGAGACAGGGCAAAACCGCGATTGGTTTTCTCGATGTCAGCTACTATAGCCCTTATTATTTGAATGAAAATGATTTTCAGTTTATCGAAGCATTAAACCGGATTCTGGTTGCGGTTGGCATTGTTTGCCTGCTGGGAGCAGTTGGAATGGGACTGATTCTCGCGAACGACATTGCGAAGCCGATTGCAAAGACAGTGGAAATAACGGAACAGATTTCTGTCGGAGATTACAGCATTCGGTTTAAGGAAGGTGTCAGGACAAAGGAATTGTTTGGGCTTTCACGGGCTGTAAATCAGATGGCAGAGTCGTTGGAAGAACAGGAGACTTTGCGTAAACGTCTTACCACGGATGAAGCGCATGAACTGAGGACGCCTCTTGCTAATGTTTCTTCTTATCTGGAAGCCATTATAGAGGGCGTATGGGAACCAACACAGGAACGCCTTAAGAGCTGTTATGATGAGCTGGAAAGAATCTCAAAGCTTGTTTCGGAACTGGAACGGCTGAAACAGGTAGAAAATGAGAATCTCAAGCTCCACAAAACGGATGTCGATTTGCTGGAATTGGCCCGCTCCGTGGTTCAAAATTTTGCAAGACAGATGGAGGACAGAAACCTTCACTGTGATATTTCCGGTGAGCATGCGGTGCTTTTGATTGACCGGGGAAGGATGCAGCAGGCAATCACCAACATAGTCTCCAATGCAGTCAACTATTCCGATGAAAATGGAAACATTCGGATTGTAATGGAGAACAGGAAGGATGTCGGAATCATACGGGTAGAGGATGAGGGAATCGGAATAGCGGAAGGGGAGCTGAAGCTGATTTTTGAGCGATTTTACCGGACGGATAAATCCAGGAGCCGGCGGACCGGCGGAGCAGGCATCGGACTTACGATCGCAAATGCAATCGTAAGGGCACATGGCGGCACGATATCGGCAGAAAGTGAAGTTGGACATGGAAGCTGTTTTGTCATCACCCTGCCAAAGGGGTAGTTAGAATATGTAAGAGAGCAAACGATAATAAACTATAATATGAGAAAGGTGTAATGTGAGATATGACAAGAGAAGAAGCATGGAATTTACTAACAGAGTACAACAAAGAGGACTTTCACTTGGAGCATGCTCAGATTGTAGAGCAGACAATGCGGTACTTCGCAAATCAATTAGGGTATGGGGATGAAGCGGATTTTTGGGCAATTGTCGGTCTTTTGCATGATCTGGATTTTGAACGGTATCCGGATGAGCATTGTATCAAAGAGCAGGAAATTATGAGGGAGAGAGGAATTGATGAAAGAATTATTCATGCAGCCGCAAGTCACGGATACGGCATTACGGTGGATATTAAGCCTGAGCATGAAATGGAAAAGGTTCTGTATGCGGTGGATGAATTGACAGGACTAATCGGTGCAGTTGCCATTATGAGACCTTCAAAAAGCGTGCAGGACTTGGAATTAAAATCAGTGAAGAAGAAATATAAAAGTAAGAACTTTGCTGCCGGCTGCTCGAGAGAAGTTATTGAACGCGGAGCGGAAATGCTTGGTTGGGAACTGGATGAGTTAATTAATCGGACAATAGAAGCGTTGCGCACCTTTCGAGAATAAAGAATAGATATCAGGAATCGGTATGCCGGAAACGAGGAGCTTCCGGCTGGATCAACCTTCATGGAACGGTATCAGCAGCGGTACGCAAGAAGCCGGCAATATGGCGAACAGGTGCAATGGCTTAGCGGCAAAAAATTACCGGCGTATACATACGGGAATCCTGCCCTATATATGCAGTGTAAACGCGATGAAGATTCTTGCGCGGTCGGTTTATGGGATTTTTTTGCTGACACAGCTGTTGAACCGGTTGTAGAACTCGACGAGGAATATCTGGAAATTGAATGGATCAATTGCGGCGGCCGACTGGCTGGCAATCAAGTGTACTTAACCGACATCCCGCCTTTGGGGTTTGCCGGATTTGAAGTAAGGAAAAGGCTGCTCAATGGGACTGTAAAAAACAGTCCTAAAGGGAAGGGGATGTAAGACATTCCCCATCCCCTTCGTTGTTTAACGGTATGAAACAGCAGACCAGTGCGTGCCGCAAAGGAAACGGTCATTTCCTCAAATACGGCATCGTATACCCGCCATACGGCATCACATATACATCTTTTCCTTCAAAATCAACGCCCTTGAGCAATTCCTCAATATCCCGATACGCCTCAATCTTCATATCCCGGATGGTATCCGCCGGAATCTCGGTCAGCATGCGCACATGGCATCTGCGGATTACCTCGCAGGCTGCGTAGAAGATGTAGCCGCCGATGGAGAAATTCGCGCGGAGGTCAGCGTCGAGCGTGTCGGTGATCACGGATTGAATCCATCCGAAGAAATCAGGCGACCCGCCGCCCTCTCTGCACTCGGCAAGGAAAAGAATTGTGCCGCCGTCCTTGACGGCCTGACCGGCGTTCAGCAAGGATTTGACACCCTGGTAGAGATTGATATCCTTTGGAAATCCGCCGCAGCTCGCAATTACGATATCGGCCTTTTTCTCGATCGGGACGCCGAAATGCTCGTGCACGATTCGGCAGCTTTCCTCCCAGGCGAGCTTCCAGTTGCCGCAGATGAGGCGGCACTGCTTTCCTTTGCTGTTGGAGACGATATTAATTCCAAATGCCGGATTCACCATAGCCGCGGCCTCGGTCATATCCTCGTGCACCGGATTATTCTCAAGCTTCGCCATACCAATCAGAGGATTGGAGCACGACTCATCGGGGGAGAGACAGTGAAGGTGATTTTGCAGAATTGTGCTCTTGGCGCTGATTCCGGGAAGAACGCTTTTTCTGCCGCCTCCGAAGCCGGACATCAGATGGTGGACGGTTCCGCCGATTAAGATGACCTTGCGGCCGACTGCGAGGGAATTAACGCGGACCTCGGTTCCGAACGACGTGGTTCCAAGGTATACGAGGTCATCGGCAAGGCAATCGTGATTATATACTTTAATTTTTTCATAAATCTCTTCCGAGACGAGCCTGCGATGTTCCTCTGTGCTTGCGCTGCGATGGGTTCCAAGCGCGATGACCGCTGCGATATTATCATACGGCACACCGATTATATCATGAAGATAATTCACAAGCTCCTTTGTTACGAGATCCTGACGCATCCAAAATCGTGTGATATCGCTTACCACAATCGTCACAAGGTCGGTCGGTGCGATAAGCTCGCGCAGGGCAGGAGACGCGACCATATCCGTCTCCACAGCGCGCAAAAAGGTAGCGTGAAGGTCCGTGATTTCGTCGAGAGGCTTTTCGTTCAGCACCTCGACTGAGTTCGCACCGTTGATCGTGATATCAACGGACTGACTGCCATATCCTAACGTGTATGTGTTCATAATAACCTCCGTTTCTGCCGCGGTGTGGGGAGCCAGGCCGCAGGCATTATTTGCTGTGCGAAAAGGGTCGTATTCCAACGTCTCTCCACAAGCTGTATTTTTGATAGGTTTATAGTTCCTGTCCCGGCTGTGTTGGGCCGCACAGCATGTATGCGAACTGCTTTCCGCAGCGTTCCACCTCGCCGAGTACCAGCTTCAGACCTTCCACCGAATCCTTCCAGTTCTCTCGGGTAATTGCCGTGCCGTGTGCGGGACAGACCGTGAACGACACATCCGGAAATACCATCGAGTAATACATCAGACAACGCCTCGCATGGTATGGATTGCAGCAGAGAATCGCTTTTTTTACGGCGATTCCGGCCTGGATAAGGACCTGTCTTGAGAGCAGAGCGTTCTGATACGTATACTGCGCCGCATTCTCTTTCAGCACGGCGTCTTCCGGAACCCCGTTATGAACCAGTACATCCTTCATGAACTCCCACTCGGTCTCATAGTCGCCGTCATATATATTCTGTTTTTTCGCGACTCCGACAAAATGCCCGACAGGCTTCGCATACCGCCCGGAGGGCAGTACATACGGCGCGTAGCCGCTTCGCCAGAGCTCTGCAGCCCGTTCGGAGGGGAACGGAAATGCATTGCCGGGGACGAAGATCAGGTCGCTCTTAACCGGTTCCTGCTCAACAAATATAAAATCGGTAATTGCATCCAAGTAATTCATACTGGTCTCCATTCCTGATACCCTCTGTTCTTGCTGTTCCTTAGACCCAGCCGCCGTCCAATTGGATAATCTGTCCGGTCAGATAGGGGTGGTGAAAGGTGAGGTCCACTGCCAGATCGGCAACCTCCTCCGGCTCTGCCATGCGCCCTGCCGGAATCTCCTCTTTCAGCGCGGCTAACTCTTCTTCGGAAAAGCAGCGGTTCATATCCGTATCGACCGCCCCGCAGGCAATCGCGTTAACCCGGATATGACTCGGCGCAAGCTCTTTTGCAAGCGCCTGCGTGAGCGCGTTCACGCCCCCTTTGGTAGCGGAATAGGCCGCCTCACAGGAAGCTCCCGACACGCCCCACACGGAGGAGATATTGATGACTGCGCCTGATTTTTCAGAAATCATATGCGGAAGTGCCAGCCTGCAGCAGTGAAAGACGGAGGAGAGATTCGTGGAAAGAATCCGATTCCAGTCCTCAGACGTCATATCGGTGAACAGCCCGACATATGAGATCCCTGCGTTGTTGACCAGAATGTCCACGGGACCGAGCTCCCGTTCGATCCGTTTGAACATGGCGGCCGTCTCCTCGTAATTGCCGACATCCGCGCGAATCGCGAGTGTGCGTACGCCAAATGCCGCTGCCTCCTGTTCGGCCTCCCGGAGCGCGTCAAGGCTGCGCAGGCAATTCAGAATAACATTGCAGCCCGCCGCAGCAAATGCCTTTGCGCACGCCCGTCCGATTCCGCGGGAAGCACCTGTAATTAATACATTTTTTGCTTTCATATTGTTGCTCGAATCCTTTCCGGATCCTGTCCGAATCCTGGAATATTCCTAACGGTTATGCTTATTTTAATAAGCCTTGGCAAAAAAATCAAGCGGGGGTTGTTAGAAATATAAAGTTTTGGTATACTAATTAGCGTGTGATGGGACAATTACGAGGGACGAATTAAGAAGGGCGGATATCGAAGAAAGGCGGAAGATATATGGTGAAGGGATTAAAAGAAAGATTTGCAGGGAAGGATGCGAAGGATTATGTGCTGATAGTGGTTGGAACCGTTATCATGGCGGTCGGCATCAAGATGATCTACGATCCCCTTGGAATGGTAACGGGAGGCGTGACAGGTCTTGCAATTGTAATCAAGGCGCTGACGGAGCACCTTTTTGAAGGAGGAATTCCGCTTTGGGTGACGAATGTGATGTTCAATGTTCCGCTGTTCCTTTGTACCCTGCTTATGAAGGGAAAGAGCTTTCTGGGAAAGACATTATTTGCGACGATATCCCTGACAGCCGCATTATACATTCTGCCCGAGACTGCGCTGTTAAAGGAAGATTACCTGCTTGCGGCCGTGGTCGGAGGCGTCATCGGAGGCGTCGGAATCGGTCTCGTATTCATGACGATGGCAACGACCGGAGGAACCGATCTTTTGTGCATGTTGATACATGAGAAAAAGAAGCATTACAGCGTACCATGGCTGATGGGAATTGTGGACGGTCTGGTCGTGCTGTGCGGTGTTATAGTATTTGGACTTCATCGTGCAATGTATGCAATTATTGCTGTATATATCACATCAAAGGTATCAGATGGCATTCTTGAGGGTATGAAGTTCGCAAAGCTGGCTTATATCATTTCGGATCGGTACGAAGAGATTGCGGATCATATTTTGAATGAAATGAGCCGGGGAGTGACTGGAATCTCCGCAACGGGCATGTATTCGAATAAAGAGAAAAAAATGTTATTTTGTGCTGTTTCCAAGAAGGAAATGGTAGAATTGTGCGACATTGTGCACAAAATTGACCCGGCAGCCTTTGTGATCGTAAGTGATGCGAGAGAGGTCATGGGGGAGGGGTTTATTGAATATAAACAGTAAATGGTACAAATATCTGCAGAATTCCGGGCAAAAAGACTTGACAAAATAATGTGTATGCATTTTACACAAAATCACAAAGTTTAATTTGGTAAAATGGGGTATGGCTTTTCAGGTTGGAATGGTGTATGATAGATGCATGTTAAGAATGCATGCAATGGCGCATGGACGTACAAGATTAACTCTATTATTTCTTTAGGAGGAGAAGTAACATGGCAAGTTTAACACTCAAGAATATTAACAAGACGTATCCGAACGGCTTCGTAGCTGTTAAGGATTTCAACCTTGACATCGCAGACAAGGAATTCATCATTTTCGTAGGACCTTCCGGATGTGGTAAGTCCACCACTCTTCGTATGATCGCAGGTCTTGAGGAGATCACCGGCGGTGAGCTCTGGATCGGTGACAAGCTCATGAACGATGTTGAGCCTAAGGACAGAGATATCGCGATGGTTTTCCAGAACTACGCTCTGTATCCTCATATGTCCGTATATGATAACATGGCTTTCGGTCTTAAGTTAAGAAAGACTCCGAAGGATCAGATTGATAAGTTAGTACATGAGGCAGCTAAGATTCTTGATATCGAGCATCTGTTAGATCGTAAGCCGAAGGCTCTCTCCGGTGGTCAGAGACAGCGTGTTGCGATGGGTCGTGCAATCGTTCGTAATCCTAAGGTATTCCTGATGGACGAGCCTCTCTCCAACCTGGATGCTAAGCTGAGAGTACAGATGCGTATTGAGATTTCCAAGCTGCATCAGAAGCTCGGTACAACCATCATCTATGTAACACATGACCAGACAGAGGCTATGACTCTTGGTACCAGAATCGTTGTTATGAAGGATGGCGTTATCCAGCAGGTAGATACTCCTCAGAACCTTTACGACAAGCCGAACAACCTGTTCGTTGCTGGTTTCATGGGATCTCCTCAGATGAACTTCATTGATTCCGTTGTTACAAAGAAGGGTAATGATATTTACCTTACATTCGGTTCCCACTCCATTAAGCTTCCGGAGTCGAAGGCTAAGAAGGTAGCTGAGGGTGGTTACGTTGATAAGACTGTTGTTCTCGGTATTCGTCCTGAGGATGTTAAGGATGAAGAGATGTTCATCGCTTCCTCTCCGGACAGCACAATTGAGGGAACTGTAAGAGTATACGAGTTACTTGGTGCAGAGGTATTCCTGTATCTGACCATTGACCAGTTTGAGGTTACCGCTCGTGTTAACCCTCGTACAACTGCAAGACCTGGCGATACCATCAAGATTGCACTCGACTTAGCGAAGATTCATGTATTCGATAAGGAAACCGAGCAGATTATCATTCACTAACAGCAGGCACTACATAGTGCGAATACATTTGAGACTTAGGGATATGGCTTTTATGCCATATCCCTTTTTCTTTTCACAAAAAAATCATGAATTTTCTATAATTTTAGTTTACTTACCACGAAAATAATGTTAAAATAAAATCAGGTATAGTGTTTTTTGGATTATTACTAATAGAAAGCAAAAGGGAGTGAAGCTATGATTTCAAATCAGATTCTTCAGAATACGATTGACGGATTAAAAGGAATTACAAGAATTGACATTTGCGTTATGGACACGGAGGGCAAGGTTCTTGCGTCCACCCTTCCGAACGCAGAAGAATATGAGCAGGCAGTGCTTGCATTTGTAGGATCTCCGGCGGACAGCCAGGTTCTGCAGGGCTATCAGTTCTTTAAAGTGTTTGATGAACATCAGTTGGAATATGTAATTTTAGCAAAGGGTGACAGCGATGATGTGTACATGGTCGGCAAGATAGCTTCTTTCCAGATTCAGAATCTCCTGGTTGCATATAAAGAGCGTTACGATAAGGATAATTTCATTAAGAACCTGCTGCTGGATAATCTGCTGCTGGTTGATATTTATAACCGTGCTAAGAAGCTGCACATTGAGACCGATGTTAAGAGAGTTGTATTTATTATAGAGACCAAGAACGAGAAGGATGCGAATGCGTTGGAGACCGTGCGCGGCCTGTTCTCGAGTAAGGCGAAGGATTTTATTACAGCTGTTGATGAGAAGAATATTATTCTGGTGAAAGAGCTGAAGGCCAACGAGACCTATGAGGATCTGAACAAGACGGCGAAGGTAATTCTGGATATGCTCAATACCGAGGCGATGACCAAGGTTCATGTTGCCTATGGTACGATCGTGAACGAGATTAAGGATGTGTCCCGTTCCTATAAGGAAGCGAAGATGGCCCTTGATGTCGGTAAGATTTTCTACAGCGACCGCAATATCGTTGCTTATTCGAATCTGGGAATCGGCCGTCTGATCTACCAGCTTCCGATGCCGCTGTGCAAGATGTTCATTCGCGAGATTTTCGACGGCAAGTCGCCGGATGATTTTGACGATGAGACGCTGACTACGATTAACAAGTTCTTTGAGAACAGTCTGAATGTATCCGAGACGTCCAGACAGCTGTACATTCATCGTAATACGCTGGTTTATCGTCTGGATAAGCTGCAGAAGAGCACGAATCTGGATCTGAGGGTATTTGAGGATGCCATCACCTTTAAGATTGCGCTGATGGTTGTGAAGTATATGAAGTATATGGAGACGGTTGAATATTAAGCAGAATAGGGCAGTGCCGGCTTCCGGGCACGTTTTTGGGTGTGGGAGGCCGGCGCTTATGTTGTGTATCAGGAAAAGAAGGGGGAACGTTTTGTGGCAAGATATGATTTGCACAGGGATTTGAGAGACATTGACGCTCCCGTTATTTTGTTCGACAATGTATCGAAGACGTATCAGACCGGAACACATGCGGTGAATGATATCAGCCTTGAGATCCGGAAAGGTGAGTTTGTATTTCTGGTGGGCAGCAGCGGTTCGGGTAAGTCTACAATGATTAAGCTGATGCTGCGGGCGTGTAAGCCTTCGAAGGGCAGAGTCTATGTTGCGGGAAGGGATCTGGGCAGGCTTCGCAGGAGTCAGGTCAGCAAGTTCCGCAGAAGCATAGGTGTGGTGTTCCAGGATTTCAGACTGCTGCAGGATCGTACGGTGTATGAGAATGTGGCGTTTGCCCAGCAGGTAGTAGAGACTCCTTCCAGAGTGATTAAGCAGGAGGTTCCGAAGATGCTTGCGATGGTAGGACTTTCGGACAAGCTGAACGCGTATCCGAGAGAGCTCTCCGGCGGAGAGCAGCAGAGAGTCGCGCTTGCAAGAGCATTAGTGAATCATCCGGTGATTCTGCTGGCGGACGAGCCAACCGGTAATCTGGATCCGAAGAATTCCTGGGAGATTATGCGTCTCCTTGAGGAGGTCAATCGGAGAGGAACGACAATCGTGGTTGTAACGCACAACCGGGAGATTGTGGACAGTATGCAGAAGAGAGTAGTTACCATTAATAATGGTGTGATTGTCAGAGACGAACAAAAAGGCGGGTATGCGCATGCGAAGAATTAGTACACTGGTGTATAGTATAAAGCAGGGCCTGAAAAGCATTGTGCATAACCGGATGTTTACAGTGGCATCCATCGGCACAATGACGGCGTGCCTGTTTTTATTTGGAATCTTATATTTTATAGTTGCGAATTTTCAGCATATGATGGAGGAGGCGGAGACCTCGGTCGGCGTAACGGTGTTCTTTGATAAGGGAATTACCGAGGAAGAGATCGAAGCGATCGGAGACGAGATTATGCTTCGGGAAGAGGTTGATCGGATTCATTATATTTCCGCGGAAGAGACTTGGGAGAAGTATAAGGAAGAGAAGCTGACGCCGGAGCTTGCAGCTACGTTTGGCGATGATAATCCGCTTCAGGATTCCGCTTCCTACGAGGTGTATCTGAATGAGGTGGAAAAGCAGGAAGAGGTTGTGGAATATATTGAAGGAATTCAGGGAGTCAGACAGGTGAACAGCTCGAAGTCGCTTGCGGATACGCTGTCCGGCTTTAACAAGCTGATCGGATATATTTCAGCGGCGATTATTATTATCCTGCTGGGAGTCGCAGCATTTTTAATCAGTACGACGGTTGCGACCGGAATCTCCGTCCGCAGGGAGGAGATCTCCATTATGCAGCTGATTGGCGCCGCGGACGGGTTCATCAAGGGACCTTTCCTGGTGGAGGGTATCCTAATCGGATTGGTAGGAGCGGCGGTTCCGCTAACGGTGTTGTACAGCCTTTATTATCGGATTATTGCGTTTATTACAGAGAAGTTCGACAACATTTTTAATAAATTGAATTTCCTAAATGTGGATACGGTGTTCGGGACGCTGATTCCGGTGTCACTGCTGATTGGCGTGGGAATCGGTTTTGTCGGAAGCTATCTGACGGTGCGCAGATATCTGAGAAAGGCGCAGGAAGGACTGTAAGGTGCGAAGCGTGAAGGGCACGCGGGCAGTGTGAGGAATAGAAGGAAGAGCCATATGAGAGATCAAAGCAGAAGGAACAAAAGAATAATAAAGCAGCGTACACTTCGTTCAACCGCGTTCTGTCTTGCGGCGCTGGTTGGTTTTTCGGGAGGACTGAATGCTCTTGGAATCGGCCTGCCGGGCGTTGCGGCAGTACAGGCGGCTCTGACCGGGATGAAGTCGGGCAAGGGTTATGAGGATGATATTGCAGAGGCCGAGAAAGCGAAGCAGGAGCTCGAGAATTCAAAGAAAGAAGTGGAACAGCGCAGGAACGAGCTTGCGGCGGAGGAGAGCGATCTGATCAAATATATTGAGCAGCTTGATATCGAGCTTGGAAAGCTGTATGATGAGATTGACGTGCTGCAGGAAGAGATTGCACAGACGCAGGACGATCTGACTGTTACAAGGGATGAGCTGGTACAGGCAAAGCAGGATGTTGCGGATCAGTATGAGATTATGAAGCGCCGGATTCAGTATATGTATGAGAACGGCGGCAACGGGGATTTGCTGGAGGCAATTTTAAGCTCCGAGAGCATATCCGACGCACTCAACCAGGTTGAGTATATGATGAAGATAACGGAATACGATAATTCGCTGCTGGAGCGCTATGAAGAGGCGCAGCTTGTAGTGGAAGAGACGGAGAAAAAGCTGGAGGCAAAGCTTGAGACGCTGACGGCTCAGGAAGAAGAACTGCAGGTGAAGAAGCAGGCGATGGAGGATCTTGCTGCGGATAAAGCGACGGAGCTTGCACGCCTGACCGAGGAGCTTGGCATTGAGGAAGAGATGCTGTTCGATTATGCAGATCAGATTGCCGCAAAGGAGATAGCGATTGAGGATCTGAAGGACAAGCAGGAGGAATGGGAAGCGGAGCAGAAGCGTCTGGAGGAAGAGCGCAAAAGAAAAGAAGCGGAAGAGGCAAAGCGCCAGGCGGAAGCTGCTGCAAAAGCGGCGGAGCAGAACAGAGGCGGAAGCGGCAACACGACTGCAACCGGTGAGACCAGCGATGCGACTGATCTTGCCGACATCATCTGGCCCGTTCCCGGAAGACCGAGAATCTCTTCGTATTTTGGACCCAGAAAGGCACCGACCGCCGGAGCAAGCACGTACCACAGAGGAATTGATATTGATGCGAATACAGGAGATGAGATTATAGCGGCGCTTGCGGGAACCGTTACGATTGCGAGCTACAGCTCTTCGGGCGGCCGATATATTCAGATTGATCATGGCAATGGCGTGAAGACCAGATATCTGCATTGCTCGAAGCTTCTGGTAAGCGTCGGGCAGGAGGTAAAGCAGGGCGAGGTAATCGCACTGGTAGGTTCGACTGGAATCTCTACCGGACCGCATCTGCATTTCAGTCTTTCGATTGATGGGGTCTACGTGAATCCGCTGACTTATGTCAGCTATTCGAATTAAGAACGGAACCGGCTTTTTTCAGCGTTGTGAAAGCCGGGAGAACAGGGCCGGCATTTGATGTCGGCCGCTGGTATATTTCGGGCCAAAGAACAATAGACTGGTTAGTGTGAACAAGTGCGCTGATGCGTACCTGTTCATACACAGATTTGTGCTCCGGCACAAATCTGCACGATGCGGCAAGGGAAATCGCATCTGCGATTTCCCTTGCCGCAAGCCCTCGCGCAGAGCGCTCCGGCATGAAGGTTAGTGGGAAAGGAACGTTGCAGGCGGCTGAAGGCTGATTGGCTGAACAGAAAGGTTAGGATGGTGAAAAAGGATGAACAATAAGTTTTGGTCGGGATTTGCGGGAGGCCTGACAGGAGGCGTGCTGATATTTGCGATCATATTTGCGGTCTATACATCCGCAGTTGAGGAAAAGTTTGAAGGACTTGAGAACGCGGCCGCCGGGGCACAGAGTACGGAAGCATCCGGGCTTCTTGCGGATGAGGAGTTTCAGGAAAAGATAGAGAAGCTGGAATCGCTGATTGACGCGTATTATATTGAAGAGGTGTCGGACGAGGAGCTGAAGGAAGGGATCTATGACGGGCTGCTTTACAGTCTGGAGGATCCGTATTCCTGCTATTATACGCAGGAGGAATATGAGGAGCTTATGATCTCTTCCAGCGGTGTATATTGTGGAATCGGCGCGACGGTGCAGCAGAGCATAACGACCGGAATTATTACGATCGTCAAGCCGTTCGTGGATTGCCCGGCCTACAATGCGGGGCTGCTTCAGGGAGATATCGTCTATAAAGTAGATGGTGTGGAAGTGACAGGAAGAGATCTGACCGAGGTGATCGGCTACATGAAGGGAGAGGAAGGAACGACCGTTACGATTGAAGTAATCCGGGACGGGGAGACCGATCCGATCAGCCTGGTCGTGGAGCGTGCAAGAGTGGAAGTTCCGACCGTTGAATATCGTATGCTGGAGGATCAGATTGGTTATATCTATATTATGGAATTTGACGAGATCACAGAGGAACAGTTCCGTGAGGCGATCGATGATTTGGAGAAGCAGGGAATGGAAGGGCTCATCATTGATGTCAGAGATAATCCGGGCGGATTATACAGCTCTGTCTGCAATATGCTCGACCGACTGCTCCCGGAGGGCTTAATTGTCTATACGGAGGACAAATACGGCAGGCGCGAAGAAAAGCGTTCAACTGCGGAAGAGTCATTTGACAAGCCGATGGCGGTTCTGATTAACGGAAGCAGTGCAAGCGCTTCGGAAATCTTCGCAGGCGCGCTTCAGGACTATCAGCTGGCTACGATCGTTGGAACACAGAGCTACGGCAAGGGAATCGTTCAGTCCCTGTTTCCGCTGTACGATGATTCGGCGATAAAGCTTACTGTGTCCCGTTACTATACTCCGAACGGCGTATGCATCCACGGAACCGGAATTACGCCGGATATCGAGATCGATCTGGACAATGCGGCGAAAAAGCTTGTTGTCATTCCGGAGGATCAGGATACGCAGCTTCAGAAGGCGATTGAGGCAGTGAAGGAGAAGCTGAAATAAAGATAGAATCCGGAATCGGACAGAGACGAAGAGCAAGGCTGCGGCAGAAGCTGGATTCCGATAGAGCCGGAATACAAAGCGGCGGCAGAATTCGAAGCGGCAGCCTTGATACGCAAGGAAGAAGAGAGGAGAGCAGGGAATGAACGGTTTCTTTTTTGGAGGTTTTGGGATAATATTCTTTCTGATGTTCTTTTTGGTGTTCGGCATGATTCTTTTTACATTTATCAAAGGAATCGGAGAATGGAATAAGAATAATCATTCTCCCAGAATTACCGTAGATGCGTCTGTGGTTGCAAAAAGAACGCAGATCAGCAGGCACCATCACAGTAATACGCATCATACTACGCATTCCACCAGCTATTATGTCACCTTTCAGGTGGAGAGCGGAGATCGGATGGAACTGCATGTTGACGGCAGCGAGTATGGAATGCTGGTGGAAGGAGATTATGGGAAACTGACCTTTCAGGGAACCAGATATCTTGGGTTTGAGCGATTCTAAGGAGAACTCCCGGAACGGGAGGAGGAAAGCAAGCAAGCGGGAAAAGAAAAGCGCCGGGAATGGGGGAACCTACCATTGTCAAGCAGACAAGAGGAGGTTCCCTCATTCTTTCACTGAAGCCTTCAGACACCTGCGTGGTAATCACGAACGGCTGCTGATACAGCGGCTTACGGAGCGGAATCCTCTGGTTCCAGCACATAAATACTCCAGATATATTTCCCCATCTGCGGGTTCTCGTTCAGCTGAACCAGCCACAGCCCGCCGTCTGTAAGCAGGAGCTCGTACCGGGAAGAGAGCTTCAGCCAGAGAATGTCTTCCGGCTGATCGAGCGATACCGCGCCGATGGAAAGGAAGAAGAGGGCCTCCCATTCCTCACTCGAATAGGGAAATTCCGACCAGGCCCATATATCCGGAGCAAGTATGTATTCCGCATCGCTCGAGCGGTATTGCAGAATAAAATGATCGTCCGAAATGGTGTATTGATATCCGGAATCTCCGTTAATCGGTGAATAAGAACTCAACGGGTTCATGTAGACGCAGGAAGAAGAGCGATAGCTTCCGGCGGGAACGCCCGGAAGCGCTTCGCCGAAAGCGGAATCCGAATGGTCCGATTCCGCGGAGAAGGAAAAGAAGGATTGAAGTCTGGAGAACCAATAAGCGGAGCTGCCGCCCTGAGAACCAACGGAGGGATTCGAGGCACAGAATATGAGGGCCGCTATGCATAACCCGCCGGCAAGCACGGTAATCCGGACCTTCGGCTTCTTCCAGTTCAATACATTCTTAATTCGCTGCTTTACGCCGGACTCCCCGAACGCGAGCGGACTTGGAGTCGGGAATCTTCTGTTTGCCGCAAAGGACAGCAAAGATGTGCTGTAGGACGTTCGGATCCCCGCATTCAGAGAAAGCACCTTTTCATCACAGCTCATCTCCATATCCCGGCTCATCAGCCGGAACGCGATCCAGCACAGCGGATTGAACCAATGAATCACAAGCAGGATAAATGCGAACATCTTGACAAAAGGATCTCCTCGCCTGATATGATAACGCTCATGCGTCAGTACAGAATCCTGCGTCTGTGCATCCAGTCCGAAAGGAATGTAGATCTTGGGGCGAACCAGACCGAGAATAAAGGGAGAGCGCACCCGATCGGACTGATATACATTGCCCGCAAGCAGAACCGCGTGATCCATACGAAGGCGCAGCCGGATAAAACTGACAATCGAATAGAGCAGCAATACGGTCATGCCGATAAACCAAAGCGCCATGCCTTCCAAAATCAGGAGCTGCATGGGATTCACGCTGTACATCGGAGTCGCCTCCGGAAGAAGCTTGTTAATCAGCGTATTTGCGGGGGATATGCCGGTTGTTATCGTCGGCTGTGCCATGGAGCCGATATTCTCCGGGATATATTTTAGCTCCGAGACAGGGGAACCCGAAAGCGCCGGCATATGAAAAATCTTCAGATTGAACAGACTGAATATTGACTGAAACGATATCGGGCAGCAAAGCCGGAATGCGGCCGCACTCCACAGTATGTAAGAATATTTCTTCGGCGCCTTTGACAGCAGAAGCCGAAGAAGGAGAATCGCAAGAATCACATAGCTTGCGGTGATGCTCATATTCAGTATCTTTAAAAATAAAGCTTCCATGACGAACCTTCCTTTCTGCTAATTGTCCAATCTGTGAATACGGCTACTCTCTATGTGAGTCAATCAGCCGTTTCAGTTCCGCTGCCTCGGCCTCCGAGATCGTCTTTCCGCCAAGGAACGCCGCGAGGAATCCGGGGAGTGAGCCCTTAAAGGTATGCTCCACAAAATGATCGCTCGCAAAGGCCTGCACCTGTTCCATCGGTATCACCGAAGAGACAATCGTATCGTCATTCCTGGCAAAACCTTTTTCGCAAAGTTTCTTCAGCGTAGTATATGTTGTGGCCTTCTTCCAGCCAAGCTTCTCGGCACACAGCTCTACCAGCCGTCTGGAAGGGAGCGGTTCATTGTCCCAGATTACCGTCATAAAACGATAGTCGCTTTCACAAAGCTTCAAATTATCCATAATACCCTCCTGATAGTTACCTGGTTGGTTATTACCAACCTATCTATATATAGTCTATAATTACCAACCGGATTTGTCAAGAGAAAGTTTCTGAAAATGGTATCTTTCTGTTGCTCCCATTTATCGGGGAAAATCGTTTTCTTCAGCTGGAAATACCTGCGAACTTGTGATACAATCTTTTTGTGTTAGAAAAATGGAATGCTGACAGGAGGGTAATTTGGTATGCTCAGGAAAATGACAATAGAGGATTATGAAGCACTTTTTGCGATGTGGAGCAACACCCCCAATATGGGATTGCGAAGTCTGGATGATTCCAAAGAAGGAATTTCCCGTTTTTTAGAGAGGAACCCGAATACAAATTTTGTAGCCTACGAAGGAGAGATACTGGTAGGGGCTGTCTTAAGCGGTCATGACGGCAGAAGAGGATATATCTATCATACCGTCGTTTTGCCGGAATACAGGAGACGGGGGATCGCCTCTTCTCTGGTAGATATGGCGGTGGAGGCACTGCGGCAGGAAGGAATTACAAGAGTCTGTCTGAACGTGACAGAGGCGAATGAGGAGGGTAAGAAGTTCTGGCTCGAAAAAGGATGGGAGAAGAAAGATTTTTTGGGCTTTTACAGTAAGGCGATAACGGATAAAGAGAACCGGCAGCTGTTTCGCGTTCAGCCTTGATTTGCGGCAGTTTGCTCTGATTTGCACAAAAACAGAGGAAAAAACCTCCATAGAAATGGGAAAAAAATGAGTTGCTTTTTACAGCCGGATATGGTAATATATCTTTTCGAGACGGACAAGTGTGTTTCGTATACATACAGACTGATAAGTCCACAGTAGCTCGCAGGTGATATAATAGGAGGAATAGCGGGTATGGATGAAGATAAATACTATATTGTGAAGAAAAAGGCGGTGCCCGAGGCACTTTTAAAGGTTGTTGAGGCAAAGCGGCTTCTGGATTCCGAACGGGTCATGACGATTCAGGAGGCAACCGAGGTGGTCGGTATCAGCCGAAGTTCTTTCTATAAGTATAAGGATGATATCTTTCCGTTCTACGAGAGCAATCGAGGGCGGACGATAACGATTATGATTCAGCTTGACGACAAGCCGGGGCTGTTATCCGCGGTGCTTGGGCAGGTCGCGGAGAGCAATGCGAATATTTTGACGATTAATCAGACGATTCCGATAGGAGGAATCGCATCGCTGACACTTGGAATTGAGATTCTGCCGCAGACCGCGCCGGTGACACAGATGCTGCAAAAGATTGAGGATTTGCCGGGCATTCATTATCTGAAGATCTTGGGCAGAGAATAGTGTGAAGAATTGCACGGATGTGCGATTCCAATTCATTGAGCTGTCGAGTCAGGGTGTATTTTGAGAAAGATAAAGGAGGATGTTATGAAAGCAGCTATTTTAGGATACGGAACGGTTGGTTCCGGGGTATATGAGATATTGACGAAGAATGAGGCCGTGATTGCGGCAAAGGCCGGTGAGGCGGTTGAGGTAAAATATGTGCTGGATCTGCGGGATTTCCCGGGAGATCCGGTGGAAAAGGTTCTGGTGCATGATTATGAGATTATTGCGGCGGATCCGGAGATTGCGATTGTAATTGAGGTGATGGGCGGTGTGAAGCCCGCATATGAGTTTGTAAAGCGCGCGCTGCTTGCGGGCAAGAATGTCTGCACGTCCAACAAGGAGCTGGTTGCAAAGCACGGCGCTGAGCTTTTAGCGATCGCGAAGGAGCAGAAGGTGAATTTCTACTTTGAGGCGAGCGTAGGAGGCGGTATTCCGATTATTCGTCCGCTGCAGGAGTGCCTGACTGCGGATGTCTATGAAGAAATATCCGGAATTCTGAACGGAACGACGAATTATATTCTGACCAGAATGTATAACGAGGGCGCGGATTTTGACGGTGTTCTCAAGGAAGCGCAGGCGTGCGGCTATGCGGAGCGCAATCCCGCTGCCGATATCGAGGGGCATGATGCGGGCAGAAAGATTGCGATTCTGGCATCCCTTGCAGAGGGAAAGAAGGTTGCGTTTGAGGATGTGACTGTGGAGGGAATTACGGCGATAAGCAGTACCGATATTCAGTACGCGAAGGCGCTCGGGGCAAAGATTAAGCTGATTGCTTCCGCGAAATGGGAGAACGGCAGTCTTTTCATGATGGTAGCGCCGAAGCTGATTACAGCCGCGAATCCGCTGTATTCGATAGATGATGTGGTGAACGCGGTTAAGGTACGCGGAAATATGCTGGGTGACGTTATGTTCTCCGGACGGGGTGCCGGCAAGCTTCCGACTGCGAGTGCGGTCGTATCCGATGTTGTCGCAGCAGCGAAGCACGCGAAGGAGAATACCGGGTTCTTCTGGTCGGAGGAGGTGCGCAGACCGGAATCCACGGATACAATGGTGAACCGATTCCTGGTTCGTGTAGATGCGGATAAGAAGGCGAAGGCTGAGGCGGTATTCGGGGCAGGAAAGGAAGTATCCATTGGCCTTGCGGACGAGTTCGCGTTTGTGACGGAGCCGATGCAGGAGAGCGTATTTGCGGCAA
Source organism: Lachnospiraceae bacterium (assembly GCA_017623215.1). GTDB lineage: Bacteria > Bacillota > Clostridia > Lachnospirales > Lachnospiraceae > Caccomorpha. The sequence goes on from JAGAPO010000076.1 coordinate 21,318, forward strand.
AAGCGGCTGAGCTTGGAGAGCTCCGCGGCAGAATCCGTGCGGAATTAGTGTGAGAAATCGCACGGATGTGCGATTTCTCACACACAGATTTGTGCCGAGAACGTCACAAATCCGCATAGATGCGCACATGAATCGCATTTGCGGCTTTCATGCAGGAATTTGTGCTTGCCGGCCCCAATTTTTAAGGTACCGGCAGGATGGATAACCGGAAGGAATATCGTTTCGAAGGACGAAAGGTGCAGCTTGCGTTGCACCTTTGTCGCATCATAAAGTAAAAGGGTACATAAAATAAAATTACTTATAAGAAAAGGAAGGACTGCCGGAAGATAATTACGGTTCTAAGAGGGAGCACATGCTCCGGCGAATCGGATCTGCAAAACGGCGGAAAGGAAGACTGCAATGAAGTATATCGTGGTACTGGGAGATGGTATGGCCGATTGGCCGCTTGAGGAGCTGGGAGGAAAGACGCCGCTCGAATATGCAAAGACGGAGACAATGGATGACCTTGCGGGGCGTTCTGAGATCGGACTTGCAAAGACGATTCCGGACGGAATGAAGCCGGGCAGCGATACTGCGAATCTGGCAGTGCTCGGATATAATCCGAAGGTCTATTATACCGGCCGCTCGCCGCTGGAAGCATTGAGTATCGGAGTGGATATGAAACCTACGGATATCGCGATCCGCTGCAATATCGTAACGGTAAGCGACGACGATCTGCCGTACGAGCAGAAGACCATTATTGACCACAGTTCGTCCGAGATTACAACCGAGGACGCGGCGGTTCTGTTAGACGCGGTGAAAAAAGAGCTTGAGAACGAGATTTATAAGTTCTATGTTGGAACCAGCTATCGGCATCTGCTGATTTGGGACAAGGGCGAGGTGTGTGAGCTGACGCCGCCCCATGATATTCTGGGCAAAGGAATCGGAGAATACCTTCCGGCAGATGCTGCGCTTCGCACCATGATGAAAAAGAGCTATGATATCTTAAATAACCATCCCCTGAATGTAGAGCGTGCGAAGAAGGGGCTGAATAAGGCGAATTCCGTCTGGTTCTGGGGAGCGGGAACAAGGCCGGCACTCGATTCGTTCGAAGAAAAGACCGGAAAGAAGGGAGCGATGATATCGGCGGTCGATCTGTTAAAGGGGATCGCAGTCGGCGCAGGAATGAAAGTAGTTGAGGTTCCGGGGGCAAACGGCACTCTTCACACCAACTATGAAGGAAAAGCAGAGGCGGCAGTGAAAGTTTTGCTTGACGAAAACTATGATTTCGTGTACATTCATGTAGAGGCACCTGATGAGATGGGTCATCAGGGCGGTATTTCGAATAAGGTTACCTCGATTGAGTATCTGGATGAGAGACTGATTCGAATTGTACGGGAGAAGCTCTCTGCAGCCGGCGTGCCTTACCGTATGCTTATTATGCCGGATCATCCGACCCCGATCGCTGTGCGCACGCATACTTCCGATCCGGTTCCGTATCTGTTGTATGACAGCACGAAAGAGCGTAAGAAAATTGGATATTATAATGAAAGAGAGGCGGCTGGAAGCGGGATTCTGATTCAGGACGGATATACGCTGATTGACAGGCTCCTGCAGGCATAAGGGTGCTTTTCAGCCTGATGGCTCTGACAGACGCTTCCTCATTTTGAAGTAAATTTATATTAGGAGGCAGCTATGCTTGTTGTGAAGAAGTTCGGCGGCACGTCAGTCGCTGATAAGGAAAGAATCTTTAACGTTGCCCGCAGATGTATGGAGGAATACCAGAAGGGTAATGACGTAGTTGTGGTACTGTCCGCCATGGGCAAACAGACGGATGTACTGCTTGCGCAGGCGCGGGAGATTAATCCCAATCCGCCAAAGAGGGAGATCGATATGCTCCTGACAACCGGAGAGCAGATTTCGGTATCTTTAATGGCGATGGCGTTAGCGTCCCTGGGGATTCCAGCCGTATCGCTGAATGCCTTTCAGGTACCGATGCGCACCACTTCGAATTACGGGAACGCGCGTCTGAAGGACATCGCGACAGAACGCATTCGCAACGAGCTGGAGGCCAGAAAGATAGTCCTCGTTACCGGTTTCCAGGGTGTGAACAAATTTGATGATTACACAACGCTTGGGCGCGGCGGCTCGGATACGACCGCGGTTGCTCTGGCAGCGGTACTTCACGCGGACCTCTGCGAGATCTATACGGATGTTGACGGTATCTTCACCGCTGACCCGAGAGTCGTAAAGACCGCAAGAAAGCTATCCGAGATCACCTACGACGAGATGTTGGATCTCGCTTCCTTAGGAGCCGGTGTGCTTCACAACCGCTCCGTGGAGATGGCAAAGAAATATGGTGTAAAATTAGTTGTTCGTTCCAGCCTGAATAATACAGAGGGAACCATGGTAAAGGAGGAAGTTACAGTGGAAAAGATGCTCATTACAGGAGTTGCCTGTGATAAAAATACAGCCCGGATCGCGGTGATCGGCCTGGAGGACAAGCCGGGAGTTGCGTTCAAGTTATTTAACCACCTGGCAAGACACAATATTAATGTGGATATTATTCTGCAGTCCGTTGGACGCGAGGGAACCAAGGATATTTCCTTTACCGTTGCGGAGGATGCGGTGGATGAGGCGGTTGAGATCCTTACGCGCCATCGTGCGACCAGCCTGAAATGTGACGCCATCGACGTGGATAAGCATGTTGCAAAGGTGTCCATCGTCGGCGCAGGTATGATGTCCAATCCCGGAGTTGCCGCGAAGATGTTCGAGGCACTTGCGGATGTCGGCGTTAATATCAAGATGATTTCGACCTCGGAGATCCGTGTTACGGTTCTGGTTGACGAGGCAAGTGTGGAGCGTGCCATGAACTCTGTCCATGACAAATTCGCGCTGGGTGCGGCTCTCTGAGAGGAGTGTATGCCTGAAAGCACGCCTTACGGAGGAGAGGATACCGGAAGTCCGCCGTAAGCGGTTGTATAATGCCGGATCAGGCAAAGCAAGGACAGAGAACAGAATGCGAATAGATTAGAGGAAGGAAATCATGGAGAATTATTCACAGGAAATATCGAAAAGAAGAACATTTGCAATTATATCCCACCCCGATGCCGGTAAGACGACGCTGACGGAGAAGCTTCTGTTATACGGAGGCGCCATCAACCTTGCAGGCTCGGTTAAGGGAAGAAAGACGGCCAGACACGCGGTTTCGGACTGGATGGAGATCGAGAAGGAGCGTGGTATTTCGGTTACGTCTTCCGTTATGCAGTTTAATTATGAAGGGTACTGCATCAATATTCTGGACACCCCGGGACATCAGGATTTCTCGGAGGACACGTATCGTACGCTGATGGCGGCGGATTCCGCGGTCATGGTAATTGACGCGTCCAAGGGCGTTGAGCCGCAGACGATAAAGCTGTTCAAGGTATGCGTGATGCGGCACATCCCGATATTTACGTTTATTAATAAGCTCGACCGCGAGGCAAAGGATACGTTCGAGCTGTTATCCGATATTGAGACCGTACTTGGAATCGAGACCTGCCCGATCAACTGGCCGATTGGATCGGGAAAGAATTTCCACGGCGTGTATGATCGGAATACGCGGGTGATCAGCCGCTTTTTCGCTGCCAATAATGGTCAGAATGAGATTGCCTCCGTTGATGTGCCGCTTGGGGATCCAAGGCTTGACGAGGTTATCGGCCGCGAGAATCACCGGATTCTTGAAGAGGAGATCGAGCTTCTTGACGGCGCGAGCGCGGAGCTTGATATGGAACTGGTACGCAGGGGTGAGCTGACTCCGGTGTTCTTTGGTTCGGCTTTGACGAATTTTGGTGTTCAGACATTTTTGGAGCATTTCTTAAAGATGACGAGTACGCCGCTTCCGAGAATGTCCGACGCAGGCGTGATTGATCCGCTGGAGCATGAGTTCTCGGCGTTCGTATTTAAGATTCAGGCGAACATGAATAAGGCACACCGCGACCGTATCGCGTTCATGCGTATCTGCTCGGGTAAGTTTACTGCGGGCATGGAGGTGTTCCATGTGCAGGGAGGCAAGAAGATTCGCCTTTCCCAGCCGCAGCAGATGATGGCGCAGGAGAGAAAGATTGTGGAGGAGGCGTATGCCGGTGATATTATCGGTGTGTTCGATCCCGGCATTTTCTCGATTGGTGATACGCTGTGCATGCCTCCGGAGAAGTTCGAGTACGAGGGCATTCCTACCTTCGCCCCGGAGCATTTCGCGAAGATTCGTCAGGTGGATACGATGAAGCGAAAGCAGTTTATCAAGGGCGTATCCCAGATTGCGCAGGAGGGCGCGATTCAGATTTTCCAGGAGTTTAATACCGGTATGGAGGAGATTATTGTGGGCGTTGTCGGCGTCTTACAGTTCGATGTCCTGAAGTTCCGCCTGGAGTCGGAGTATGGTGTTGAGATTCGCATGGATACGCTGCCGTATGAGCATATCCGCTGGATTACGTCGAAGGATACCGATGTGTCGAAGCTTTCGGTTACTTCGGATACGAAGAAGATTAAGGATTTGAAGGATAATCCGCTGCTGCTGTTCGTTCATCCCTGGAGCGTGAAGACGGTGTTAGAGAGGAATGACGGGTTGGAGCTGTCGGAGTTTGGAAGAAATTGATTTTGGAGTTGTGGGATGGATGCCCATATGGAAGCCCCCCTCTTCGGACAATGGCTGGTTCTTATGAAAGGCCATTTCGGAAGAGGGGGGCTTTCGTATGGGCTGTTTCCTTGGTATCAATGGCAGAGGATACGGGGAGGGGGAACCAGGTGGAACCGAGGGACGGGATATCTCGTCTAATCGGTAAAGGGAATTGGCAGTTGCGCAAGCGGCAGAGGCTGCCGCAGGATGGACATGGAACGTTCCGCAGTGTATTGAAAAAAGCCTCCGAATACGGTATACTATATAACAAAATGGGTTATTTCCGTCGGCTGCGGCGGGAATTAGCGGATAGGTTACAGGGGGATTACAGCATGGATTTGGAGGCGCTGATGCGCGAATACGGGAACGATGTGCTGCGAACGGCATATTTATATATGAGGGATGTGCATGCCGCGGAGGATGTGTTCCAGGAGGTGTTTTTGAAGGTCAGCCAGAAGCTTGATACCTTTCGTGGGGATTCGAGTGTTAAGACATGGCTGATTCGAATTACGATTAATACGTGTAAGGATCATTTGAAGAGCGCCTGGAATCAGCGGGTGGTTCCGCTTGAGGAGGAGGCGGAGCGAACGCTTGGGGCGGATTCGGATTTTGAGGAGATTGAGCGCCGGGAGACGAGTCGGTGCGTAAAGGAAGCGGTGGATGGACTTCCGGAACAATATCGGGATGTGGTTCGGTGTGTGTATTTCCACGATATGTCGGTTGCGGAAGCGGCCGAGACGCTTGGGCTTGCCGAGGGTACGGTTAAGAGCCGGCTTGCGAGAGGCCGGGAGAGGTTGAAGAAAATGCTGGAAGGGAGGGTGTAAGATGAGCCGGATGAAGAAAAAAGAAGAGCTGACGCAGAGCGGTTATTCGGATGTGTTAACGGATGAAGAGCTGGATGCCGTGCTTGCGGCGAATCTGAAGCTCTCGGTACCGGACAGGATTCAGGTGTCAGAGGATTTGATTCAGAGAACGTTAAAGGCGGTGGAGGAAGGTGCGGAAGTACAGTTGCGGACCGAGCGGAATACAGATGGAGGGGCTGAGAGGAAGAGAACAGGCGCTGCAGGGATACTGCGCCTGAGAAAGCCCCTTGCGGCAGCGGCAGCAGTGCTGTGCCTTGCATTTCTTGGAGCATCCGTCTATATAGGCGGAAGAGGTGCGAATAAGGCTGATAATGCGGAAATCCAAAGGACCGAAGCGGTTTTGGATGCAGAGACAGGAGCGATGCCCCAGACGACGGCTGCGACAACGGCTGCGGCGACCGTGAGTGAGACTGCGGATCTTGTGAGGGGAGAAGGAGAGGCGGAGTCTGCAGCGGGCAGCATTACGGAAGCTACGGAACAGACTGCGGCGAATGCACAGGATGTGGCATGGGCAGATGTCCTGGAAGGAAGCGGGAACGGCAGTGCAAAGATTCTTCGGGCTGCGGAGCTTGTGTCGGTATATGCGGGGGACAAAGAAGAGGGGATAGAACTTACCGAGGAGCAGGCGGAACTGCTTGCGGCCGCGTTCGAACAGACGGGAAGCTGGGAGATTCGGAAGGATGAGGAAGATCAGACCGATCCGGACGCAAAGGCAGAGATGCGCTGGCGGATTGAGATAACGGACGCGGAGCGGGAACAGACGGTGTATTATACGCTTTATTCCGACGGGACGCTTCAGGAGGAATATGCAGGCGAAGGAGAAGCCGTGCGGAGAAAGTACGTTCCGGAGCAGATGCAGGAGGTTGAGGAACGGTTGAAGGACTTTGCGGAAGAATAACGGGAATTCTTTTTCCGTTTTGGTGGAATTCCTATTGGAAAGATGGTATACTGGATATAATGAAATAAGGTCAATAGGCAAAAAAATAAGGAGCGGTGGGATAAGTTGAGATTTCACACGGCAGAATGGCGTCTGCGATTCGAACAGATGGGTTGCGGACGAGAATGGAGGATGTATGGATTTTCTGGAGAATGCGAATCCGGTGCTTGCAGCGCTTGCGGGCGGACTTTTAACCTGGGGGCTGACGGCGGCCGGATCGGCGATGGTGTTTTTTTTCAAAGAAATTAAGCCGAAGGTGTTAAATATGATGATTGGATTTGCTGCCGGAATTATGATTGCGGCATCGTTCTGGTCGCTGCTTTTGCCGGCGCTTGAGATGGCGGAGGGGTATTCCTATCCCTGGATACCGGTGGTCCTGGGATTCGGCGGCGGAGGGCTGTTCCTCTTCCTGGCAGACCGGTTCTTTCCGCACCAGCATGGAGTGGACGGACATCCCGAGAGTCTGAAGAAAGGTGCAAGCGTCAGGAGAAGTATTTTGTTAATAACGGCAATTACGATGCATAATATTCCCGAGGGCTTATCCTTCGGCGTTGCGTTCGGAACCGCAGGACAGAGCGATACGGTTACATTTGTCAGCGCCGCGGTGCTGGCTTTGGGTATCGGAATCCAGAATTTCCCGGAGGGAGCCGCGGTGTCGATACCGCTCAGGAGAGATGGAATGTCTCGGACAAAGAGCTTCCTTTATGGGCAGGCGTCCGGAATCGTCGAGCCGATTGCAGCCGTGATTGGAGCATTATTGGCGGCTTCGATGCAGGGAATCTTGCCGTATGCGCTGTCATTTGCAGCCGGTGCGATGATCTATGTGGTTGTGGAGGAGCTGATTCCGGAATCGCAGGCCGATTCGCATCTGTACGGACATTCGGCGACGCTTGGCGCGATGCTCGGATTCATGCTGATGACGCTGTTGGATATTGCACTCGGATAACGATTACAGAAGAAAGGATGCCGATTATGGACATCAGTATATTTGACGCGGTTGGGCCGCTTATGATTGGACCCTCAAGCTCGCACACGGCGGGAGCCGCAAGGCTTGGAAGGGCGGCTGCGGCGATTGTGAAGGAGGCTCCTGCCTATGTGTCGTTCGGGCTTCACGGCTCATTTGCGAAGACCTACAAGGGGCATGGAACGGATATCGCACTTGTGGCGGGCGTGCTTGGAATGGCTGAGGATGAAGAAGAATTGAGGAATGCATTCGCGATTGCAAAGCAGAGAGGGCTTGGTTTTGATTTTTACGAGACAGAGTTAGAGGGAATGCATGAGAATACCGTTAAGATGACCTTTACGATGAAGGATGGAACGAAGCGGGAGGTAATCGGTTCCTCGCTCGGAGGCGGACAGATTCTGATCTGCGGAATTGATGGATTCGCGGTGCAGATGAGACTGAATACGAATACGTTGTTCATCCGCCAGGAGGATCGGAAGGGTGTTATATATCGGATTACCAAGATTCTGGCGGATAACGGAATTAATATCGCAACGATGAATGTAACCAGAGAAGAGAAGGGGGCTATGGCCTGCTGTATTATTGAGACGGACTCCCTGATTGGAGAAGAGCTGCTTGAGGAGATGCGCAGCGTGGAGTATCTTCATGCAGCACAGGCAATATCAATTGATTAAAGAAAAGAATTCGCTATGGTCCGAGCTGTAATTTGCAGAACGCAGGCGGAATGTCCTGTGGGTCGGGCAGGGCGGCCATGGACGGGAATGAGGAACGTATGTATCATAATATGAGAGAGATGGCGGATCTCGCGATTGCGGGACAGGTACCGCTTTCCAGAATCATTCTGGAGAATGAGATGAAACGGTTTGGTTCTTCTGAGGAGCAGATATATGAGAAGCTTTCGGAGCGCTATTCCGTAATGGAGCGTTCCGCGGGGAGAGCGTTAAATGAGCCGCTTCCGACGGTCGGCGGGCTGATTACCGGAGTGGGAAAGACGCAGTATCAGTATGCGGCCGGAACGAGGAATACGATCTGCGGGGAATTCATTAACCTGGTAATGGCACGGGCGTTATCCTGCAGTGAGGTGAACGCATCAATGGGACGAATCTGTGCGGCGCCTACGGCGGGAGCCTGCGGAATTGACCGGGTGGGCGGAAAGACGGGGACCAGCG
>JAGAPO010000077.1 GCA_017623215.1 Lachnospiraceae bacterium
CCGGCGCAAATTTGCCGAGTGAATAGGCGCTCCGCGCCGTAGTGGGTCTTAGGCGGCGTCTTTCAGACGCCTTAGACCCACTTTTCACTCTAATATGCAACCATCGGATCAAAGTCGAATTGAATACTTCCTCCCGATATCGGATTCACATTCTCTATCCATTCCTCCAGAGAATCCTTTAATGCGGTAAGCTTCCCGTAATCCCTGTGCCGAAAATACACAACATAACGGTATACATCATTGGCGCGGGCCAATGCCGCCGGTGCCGGACCGATAATCGAAACGAGCGCATCCGTCCCGCTTTCACCTACGCGAGCTTCTCTCCCGGCCGGTGCACTTCCTGCAAGAACCTCTTCGGCCTTTTCCTTCACCGCCGCCGCTGTCTGCTCCGCTTTTTCTTCCTGCTTCGCTCCAACCAGCACAACCATGATGTGCGAAGCGGGCGGATAGCCGAGCATCCGACGGTACGCCATTTCCCGGTGATAGAACTCCTCGTAGGAGCCCCTGGCCGCCGCCTGGATACTGTAATGCTCCGGATGATAGGTCTGAATCACCACATCGCCGGCAAGGCTCCCCCGGCCGGCGCGCCCCGCCGCCTGCAGCAGCAGCTCGAACGTCCGCTCGGAGGCCCGGTAATCCGACGCGTACAGGCTTAAATCCGCGGCAAGAATTCCAACTAATGTCACCCGATGAAAATCGTGCCCTTTTACTATCATCTGCGTTCCAATCAGGATATCCGCATCCCCCGCCGCAAATGCCTTCAAAATCTGCTCATGCCCTTCCTTCGTCCGGGTTGTATCCGCATCCATACGGACCACCCGCGCCCCCGGGAATTCCTTATGCACCATCGCCTCAACCTTCTGCGTTCCGATGCCAAACCCGGCGATATAAGGGGAGCCGCACTCCGGGCATAGCTTCGGAGCACTCTGCCTGTGTCCGCAGTAATGGCAGACCAGGCTTCCATCATTATGTGAGGTCAGGGAAATATCACAGTGCGGGCATTTCATCACGTGGCCGCAGCTGCGGCAGGATACGAAGCCAGCGAATCCCCTTCGATTGATGAACAGCATAATCTGTTGCTTCTTTTGTAATCTGTCCTCCATCATCGCACGTAGCCGCCTGCTGAAGATAGAGCGATTCTTTGCCTTTAATTCCTCCCGCAAATCCTCAACCCAGACGGACGGAGGCGTTCCCGCTCCCGCCCGCTCGGGCAGACGGTATAAGGTATATTCCCCTTTGACCGCTCTGGAATACGCCTCTATCGACGGCGTCGCAGAACCCATGACAACCATTGCTCCACACTGTCTCGCCCGCTCGATTGCCGTCTCCCTTGCGTGGTATTTGGGGGGCATTTCACTTTTATAACTTCCCTCGTGCTCCTCATCCATGATGATAAGCCCGAGCTTTGGGAACGGGGTAAATAAAGCGGAACGCGGCCCTATCATAATATCAATCAGCCCTTCTTTCGCCCGGACGCTCTGATCAAAGCGTTCCCCGGCCGACATTCTGGAATTCATAACGGACACCCGTTCTCCGAACCGCGCATAAAACCGGCAGACAGTCTGATAGGTCAGTGCAATCTCCGGAATCAGCATAATAACCTGATACCCGGCCTTCACCACCGCGTCGATTATCTCCATATATACTTCGGTCTTTCCGCTTCCGGTGACTCCGTGAATCAGACAGGGCTTCCGGATTCCGGCTTCGTAATCCTTTATAATCGAATCCGCAATCCGCTGCTGCCGTTCATTCAATACGTGCCTCGGACAATTGCCCTGATTCGCCAGTGTCTCCCTGACTCCTTCCGGAATCGGATTCCGGAACACCGTATCTCCTTCAATCTGAATGACACGGCCGATCAGCGGCTTTAGCGCTGCAGCGGTAAGATTCAGGGAACGCAGCGTCTCTTCGTAATTCAGGCTTCCTTCCAAAAGCAGAGCGTTCAAAAGCCTTGCCCGCGCGGCGTATTTTTTCCGGAGCGCTTCCTCGTATTCACGCGTTAGCTCCTCCCTGGTGCAGACGGCTGTAATGCGTCTTGCAACCTGCTGCTTTACGCTTTTTTTGACCGGAATCACGGTCCGCAGCGCCTCATTCATCGACGCCCCGTAGTTCTGCTTTATCCAGTATGCAAGTGAAATCAGCCGACTTTCGATTACGATTCCGCCCTCCGGAACTGCCGTAATCGGCTTGATCTTCTCCGGCTTTAGCTTTGGTTCCTCCGACAGACCCACGATATATCCGCGAATCGTCCTTGTTCCCCGCCCGAACGGAATGATAACCGGCGCACCAACTACCGCCCGGCCCGCAAGCTCCTCCGGTATCCGGTACTGATATGTCTTATCCAGATTCTCGCTCGAAATATCCACGATAATATCGGCATACATGCGGACCACCTCCTCACCTTTTGTATCTTCTCTGCTTCCTCTTCTCTGCGTTCGGCCTGCTTTCTCTCAGGCTTTCTGCTTTCTCTTCCCTGTCATCAGGAAAAGGCTTCTCTTAAAGCATTTGCAATTTCTTCCGTTTTCATACTGCGCGATCCCTTAATAATCACCGCGTCACCGGTCTTTAATATCTTCTTTAGATACAAAGCCGCTTCTGCGTTCGTATGGAACTGCTCTGTAAGCTGCTTTCCGCCATTCTCCTTAATCCCGCTTACAATATGCGCCGCTTCCGTTCCGATTACTACAACCAGATCCGGCGCGCCCGCCGTCTTCTTCGCAATGTATTCTCCAATCTCGTAATGACAGTCCCTCGAAAGCGCTCCCAGCTCCAGCATATCCGCAAATACCGCGATTCTGCGCTTCGCACCGGCAATTCCCGCCAGCACCTCAACACTTCCCTTCATCGAATCCGGACTTGCGTTATAGGTATCGTCAATCAGAGTAATACCGCCGTGCTCCTCAATTCTTCCGCGCATCGGAGCAGGCTGATACGCGGCCAGTCCCTTCTTCGACTCACAGGCCGGAATTCCGAACTGCTCTGCGATCGCAAGCGCGGCCAGCGCGTTATGTACATTATGAATTCCCGGAACCGAAAGCACGATCTCTTCTTCCCCGCCGTCCTTTGTATGATAGGTAAAGATCGAACGGCTTTCTTCCATTCGAATATCGGTCGCAAGATGCAGTGGGGCGCGGCAGCCCTTTCCCTCTGCGGAAGTCCGGCCCGAACAGGCCATCTCATCAGAAGCCATCTCATCAGCTGTAATCTCGTCATCCGCCTTCGTCCCATACCGCTCGACTCTTGCAAGAGCAAGCTTTGCTCTGGTACCGTCCGCCATCGAAACCGCCTCCGGTTCGGAAGCAATCTGATTCAGCAGCACATCATCTCCGTTCACATATAAGACGCCGCCTTCTTCAAATGCGTTAATAATGTTTAATTTCTCTTTGCGGATATTCTCCTTCGAGCCAAGCTGCCCAATATGAGACACTCCGATATTCGTCATTACCACGGTCTGCGGACGGGATATCGGTGCAAGCCTTGCCATCTCGCCTTCCTCGCTCATCCCCATCTCAATCACCGCGATCTCATGCGAATCCTCAATCCGCAGCATCATCTGCGGAAGTCCGACCTGGCTGTTCATATTCCCTGCCGTCTTTAAGACGTTGTAGCGGACCGAAAGTGCCGCCGCAATCATCTCCTTGGTCGTCGTCTTTCCGACACTTCCCGTAATTCCGATTACCGGTAGCTTCGGATACAGGCTCCTGTAATACGCACCGAGCGCCTGCAGCGCATGAACCGCGTTCGGAACCGCAATCAAAGCCATCCGATGCTCCCAGGTCTCCCCCGGAATCCCCTCCGATGTAAATGCAGCCGCGCCCCCAAGCTCAGCCGCCTTCGGAATAAAGGTATGCCCATCCACATTCGCGCCGATGACCGGAACGAATAATTTGCCGGGCGCCGCCTGTCTGGAATCCGTGCAGGTATCCCACACCAGGCTTTCCGGATCTCCCGCGATCACCCGTCCGTTCGTAACCTCCGCGATCTTCGCGGCCGTCATTGCCTTCATAAACGTGCCCTCTCTTCCTCGGTCATCTCCGACAGAATCTCCTGAATTAAAACTCTCTCATCCATGGGATATTTGACCCCTTTGATCTCCTGATAATCCTCATGTCCCTTGCCGGCAAGCACAATCACATCTCCGTCCTGCGCCTCCACGATGCAGTGGCGGATAGCTTCCTTTCTGTCACAAATCGCCGTATATGCTCCGCCTCCCCGCTTCACACCGACCAGAATATCGTCGATGATCGCCTGCGGCTCTTCAAATCTCGGATTATCCGATGTCACCACTGTATAATCCGCAAGCTTCGACGCAATCTCACCCATTTCAAACCGTCTGTCCTTAGAGCGGTTGCCGCCGCAGCCGAACAGACACACCAGACGCTTCGGCTGATACTCCTTCAGCGTCGTAAGAAAGCTCTCAAGACTCATTGCATTGTGCGCATAGTCAATCATCAGCGTGAACCGGTCGGATATCTTCACAATCTCCGCTCTTCCCTTCACGCGCACGGTCTGAAGGGCCTTTTTAATATCCGAAACCGGAATTCCGAAATGCCTGCACACGGCAATCGCCGTAAGAGAATTATACACCGTGAACTTGCCCGGAATATCCACCTCAACCGCAAAATCCATCAATCCCTTCACCCGGTAGGTAACGCCAAGGCTTCCAAGCTTCGAGTGCAGATCAATCTCCTGCGCGTACAGATCCGCCTCAGGACTCGTACCGAACGTCTCAACCTCACATGTGTGCCCGGTTAATACCTCCTTCGTCCTCGGGTCATCCGCATTCACGATTCCAACCCTGCAGCGCTGAAACAGCAAGCCCTTGCAGCGCATATAATCCTCAAAATCCTTATGCTCGCCTTCCCCGATATGATCGGGCTCAATATTCGTAAAAATACCATAATCAAATGTAAATCCGGCCACCCGGTTCATCATAAGTCCCTGTGACGATACCTCCATTACCACGGCCTTCATTCCCGCGTCCGCCATCCTTCGAAAATACTCCTGAACCGTATACGATTCCGGCGTCGTATTATTCGCCGGAATTACCTCGGGTCCGACAATCGCCTCAATCGTTCCAATCAGTCCCGTCGGAATCCCCGCAGTCTCAAGCACACTTCGAATCATATATGCCGTTGTGGTCTTGCCCTTCGTTCCCGTAATTCCGATTACGGTAAGCTCCTTCGCCGGATTCCTGAAATACGCCGCCGACATATACGCAAGCGCAAGGCGCGTATCCGCCACCCGGATTGCGGTCATCCCTTCCGGAACCGCCGCTTCCTTCTCTATTACAACTGCCGCTGCGCCCTTTTGGGCCACCTGGCCAATATAGTCATGACCGTCGCTTCGAATGCCTGTGAGACACACGAATACCGCACCCGGTCCCGCTTTTCTCGAATCGTATACCAACGAACTCACTTCCGTATCCGCATCGCCCTGGATACAGCTGTAATCAAGCTCCTTCAGAAGTTCGGAAAGCTTCATACCTAAAACCTCCATTCTGCTGCCAACCCGCGGCCTTCTGCCGTCAGGCAAAAATCAGGCTATCTTATTATTATATAACAAGGTTCCTGCAATGTCAAATTGTCAGTACCTCTCCTTAATAATATGCTCCCGATATGCCCGTACCAGCTCCATCAGATCCGCAATTCTCTCCTGCAGCTCCTTTCCGCTGTCTGTATCCATCACGGTCACTCTCCTCTTCATGACCTCAACCACCTTCACCACCGGAGTCTTCTCATGCGCCCGATGCTCAGCCAAAGACAGCGTATGCGAATTATAGATCAGCGTATACCCGGCAATTCCGGTCTTGGACTGGTAGGCCTTTGAGATGCCGCCGTCAATGACGAACAGCTTTCCGCCCGCCTTCACCGGGCTTTCGCCCAGCTTCAGCTTCACCGGAACATGTCCGTTAATAATATGCGACTCCCCGCCAAGTCCGAACTCCTTTAAGATCTGATCGCAGATCTCCTCCTTCTCACTCAGCTTATAATACGGATTCATAATCTCCTTATGCGTCGCCGTATCCTCAATAAAATAATGCTCGAACGCGGCCAGCTTGCTCTTTCCGAACACCGGAGACTTCTGACCGCACCACAGATACCACATCAAATCTCTTGCATTTTCCTTTTCTCTCGACCCTTCCGGCAGAAAATACGCGTTCTGTGCCTGTGCCTCAATATAATCCAGCAGCTCCTTGCCCGCGTACTCCCTTCCTCCGAAGGACACCTTCTCGAACTCTCCCTCCGCCGTCATCGGAATACAGCCGTGATATAAAAGATTGGAATTCACACAGCGATACATCCCTCCGTGCGAATACAGGAACCGGATATGCTTGTGCAGCGCGTCACTATGCGTAAAGGAAGCCGCAATCGTATTCATCAGCTCCGTCTCGCCCTTCGTAAGCGTTAACGGATTCTTCGGATCAATCGTCGGGAACAGCGTATCCTTTAACGGATACGTCTTATTGCCAAGCCGAACCGTTCCCTCCTCAAAATCAATCTTTTCCAAAAGCACGCGATCCTCCATCTGATACTCCGGATGCTTCTTAATCAGCTGGCCCTCCAGCTTGAACTGAATCACCGCAATCGCCTTATGCATCTTTGCCGCCAGATTCACATCAACCGGATCATACTTATTCTCATCCAGAATATGCGGCTTAAAAACCTCACACGGATCCTCCTTATAGACCTCCGCCGCAAATACGGACAGCGCGCGCAGATTAATCGCATACCCGTCCTCCAGCAAATCAAAATTATTATAGCTAATCGCCATCCGAAGCACATTTGCAATCATCGCCTGATTGCCGCAGGCGGCCCCCATCCACGAAATATCGTGATTGCCCCACTGAATATCCACATCGTGGAAATGAACCAGTTCTTCCATAATAATATCCGCTCTCGGCCCTCTGTCGTAAATATCTCCGATAATATGCAGATTATCAATACTCAGGCTCTGAATCAGATAACACATCGCCGTGATGAACTTAACCGCCATCCCGGTCATTACAATCGAATTAATAATCTCGCCGTAATAATGCTCCTTATTCACATCATTATCCGCGTGCAGCAGCTCGTCAATTACATATGCGAACTCGTTGGGCATCTTCTTTCTCACCTTCGAACGGGTGTATTTGGATGATACCGCCTTGCAGACATGAATCAGCCGGTATATTGTAATCTTCTGCCAGTCCTCAAGCGCTCTTCCGGTCAGGGTAAGCTCGGATAACTTCTCCTCCGGGTAATAGATCAGCCCCGCTAACTGCGTTCTCTCCTCCTCCGAGACCGACCTCTGAAAAATATCATCAATCTTGGACCGAATCATACCGGACGCACTCTTTAACAGATGCAGGAATGCCTCGTGCTCTCCGTGCAGATCACTGAAGAAATACTCGGTTCCTTTCGGCAGACAGCAAATCGCATTCAGATTAATAATCTCCGAAGACGCCGCGCTGATCGTCGGATATTCTTTTGCAAGCAGTTTCAGATACTTCATATTCATTTTCCGATACCTCCATCCATCAATAACCTTCTTCTTCCTTAGACCAGCTGTCTCTGCTCCTCCCCTATTCGAGAGGTTACTCCTTTCTTGTATTCCCCTCTATTATTCACACGCAACCCGATCTTATTACACATAAAAAACGGGGGCGTCCGATATCTGCCACACCCCCGTTCTAAGTCTTTTCCTATATCCCGCTGCAGCCGTACGCAGCCATCACTGCCGCGCGTATGAGTCCTAACTCATATCCGCTTTTCTTTACAGCCTGTTGTATAAATCCTCGTATTTCCTTGCCGAACTTCTCCAAGAGAAATCTGCCGTCATCGCTCTTTCCACAATCTTGTTCCACTCACGCTTTTTATCACAATATACGCTCTTTGCGTAACGAATGGTATTCAGCATCTCATGCGCGTTGTAATTGCGGAAGCTGAAGCCCGTTCCGGTACCCTCGTACTCATTATATGGAGCAACCGTATCGCGAAGGCCGCCGGTCTCTCTTACAATCGGAACGGTGCCGTAGCGAAGGCTCATCAGCTGGCTTAAGCCGCAGGGTTCGAACAGTGAGGGCATCAGGAACGCATCCGCGGACGCATAAATCTTATGCGATCTCTCGTTCGAATAGTAAATATTCGCGGATACCCGATCCGGATACTTCCACGCATAATGGCGGAACAGATTCTCGTACTTCTCCGTACCGGTACCCAGTACAACAAGCTGTGTATCCTCCGCGCAAATCTCCTCAATCACGTAATCAATCAGGTCAAATCCCTTCTGATCCGTCAGACGGGATACAATACCAATCATGAACTTCTTATCATCAACCGCAAGGCCAAGCTCCTGCTGCAGGGCTCTCTTATTCTTAATCTTCTCCTTACGGAAATTATCCACATTGTAGTTATAAGCGATCAGCTTATCCGTCTCCGGATTATACTCCTCGTAGTCGATACCGTTGACAATGCCCGTCAGCGAATTCTCTCTTGCACGCATCAGGCCGTCCAGACCCTCGCCGTAAAATGTCGTCTTAATCTCCTCCGCGTAAGAATCACTGACCGTCGTAATATAATCCGCATAGACAAGACCGCCCTTTAAATAATTGGCATCCCCATATGCTTCCAGCTTATCCGGCGTAAAATAAGACGCATTCAGACCGGTAATATCCGCAACCGTATTCTTATCCCAGATTCCCTGGAACTTCAGGTTATGTATTGTCATAACCGTCTTAATCCCGCGGAAGAAATCATTCTGAACAAAACAATCCTTTAAATATACCGGAAGCAGACCCGTCTGCCAATCGTGGCAGTGAATGATATCAGGCTGAAAACCGATTAACGGCAGAGTCGACAGGGAAGCCTTACAGAAAAATGCGAACTTCTCAACATCCTCATAGATATTGCCATACGGTGCAAAGCCCGAGAAATAATACTCGTTATCAATAAAATAAAAGGTAATTCCATTATACTGAAGTTCCGACACTCCGACATACTGCGTTCTCCACGCCAGATCCATATAGAAATGCGTCTTATACTGCATCTGCTGCTTATACTGATCCGGAATCGCCATATACTTCGGAAGCATCACTCTTACATCGAACTCATCCTTATTGATATATTTCGGCAAAGATCCCACAACATCTGCAAGTCCTCCCGTCTTCATGAAGGGAACGCATTCTGATGCGACAAAAAGTACCTTCTTCATATTAAACTCCTCCTGAGCTGTAATCTATTGCATGCCGCAGCATGCTCTTCCTTATTTCTCTTCCCCTTTTTATTATACTATAAAATTTGAAAATTTCAAACTATTTCTAATTATATTTCATTAGATTGACAGCTATTCGGCAATTTTCACAAAAATTACATACGAAGTTTGTACTCGAGACGGATTTTATCCGCAATCAATGCAACGAATTCGGAATTCGTAGGCTTTCCTTTGCCATTATTCACGGTATAGCCGAACAGTTCGTCTATCGTGTCCATCTTTCCTCTGCTCCACGCGACCTCAATCGCATGTCGGATTGCTCTCTCTACTCTGCTCGGCGTTGTCTTATGGCGCTTTGCGATGGAAGGATACAGCTGCTTGGTAATGGAGTTGAGCATCTCAGCGTCATCCACGGACATCATAATCGCATCTCTTAAATACTGATATCCTTTAATATGCGCCGGTACTCCAATTTCATGTATAA
>JAGAPO010000078.1 GCA_017623215.1 Lachnospiraceae bacterium
AATCATTTCTTCATAATGGTCTTGAAAAATATCTTGTAGTATGCTCATGAGACTATTATGAAGCAAAATGGCACAAAAAGAAACCCCTAATCCCCTCAAGATTGAGGGGTAGGGGAGTTGAAGTGCCGAAGGCACTTTTTTGTTCGGCAACTTATGTGCCGGTAGGAATTATCGCATTCGCTATGCTTCGCAAAACACAAAAGAGTCTTGCGTCACATATAAAATAAAAGGTAAAGGAAGGTATCATTATGAGAATTATTACAGTTAGCCGTGAATTCGGCAGCGGCGGTCGTGAGTTGGGAAAACGTCTGGCAGATTATCTTGGAGTTCCCTGCTATGACCATGAGATTATTGACATGGTTGCGGAAAAGCATGGTTTTGATAAAAACTATGTTTCTCATATTTCTGAAAAAGACATCCGTGTTTTCTACCCATCTACAATCGGACACCGATTCATCGCTCCGAATCACACGACCCAGCAATCGGTACAGGTCACGCTGGCACAGCATGAAATCATCAGACAGCTGGCGGGGCAGGGGGATTGTGTTATTGTTGGCCGCTGTGCAGACGTGGTATGCCGGGATAGGAAGCCGCTGAACATCTTTGTCTATGCAGACAAACTTTCCAAGTTGGCTCGCTGTCAGGCCAGAGCCGGTGAAGACGAGCATTTTTCTGAAAAAGATATGCTGCGAAAAATGAAACAGATCGATAAAGAAAGAGCTGCTTACCGAGAACTCTTTACCGAGGAAGATTGGGGGCGTAAGGAATCGTATCACCTGTGTGTCAACACCTCCGGCAGAGAAATCAAAACTTTGGTTCCTGCCATCGGAGAATATGCAAAACTTTGGTTTGAGCAGCAATAAAAGAGGAGTATTATCATGGAATCATCAAAAAATAAAATTATCTTTAAAAATGTAGCACCGGCAATTCTCGCCAATGCCTGTGTGTTTCTGTTCTCGGTGGTAGACGGTATCTTTGTCGGTCAGGGCGCAGGTATGCAGGCACTGGGGGCTGTCAATCTTGCTCTTCCTTTTGTGCTGATCGTACAGGCGCTGAATGCAATGGCAAGTATTGGCGGTGTAACGATCACTGCAATTCGGTTTGGCAGTGGAGATAAAGAGGGTGCACAGACTGCCTTTATGCACGCTGTCACCATTAATTTTATCGTAGGCTGCCTGGTTGTTCTGATTGGCTGTGGTCTGACTGGCCCCGTTTGTCGTCTGCTCGGTGCTTCTGACGGCTATTTTGAGCTTGCAAAGGATTATGTATTTTGGTGGGCATTATTCGCGGTTGCAAACTCCGTATCCCTGAATTTGCAGTCCTTCTGCCGAAACGATGGCAATCCCGGACTGGTAGCAGTGACCAATGTGGTAGTAACAGTACTTAACATTTTCCTGGATTGGCTCTTTGTGTTCCCTATGCAGAAGGGGGTCGCAGGTGCAGCAATCGCAACCGGCATTTCCCAGGTTGCAGGCTTGCTGGTAATCCTGACCCACTTTGTGTTCAAAAAGGGAGAACTGCGTATTCAGAGATATAAGCCTCAGGGGAAATTGTACTGTAAGATCGTGCTGCGTGGACTTCCTGAAGCAATTGCGCAATTTTCTACTCCTGTAACCACGTTTTGTATGAATCGGACACTGATGGCAAATTACGGAGAAATCGGTATCAATGCATTTTCTGTTATTTCTTATCTGTCCAGCTTTACAATGTCGGTGTTCTTCGGTGCATCGGAAGGGATGCAGCCTTTATTCGGTCAGGCATACGGAGCAAAACAGGGAGACGATCTCAAGCATTATTACCGTGCAGGGCAGATCATCAGTGTTGTTGGAAGTGCAGTCTGTGTGGCAATTTATATCATGTTCCCTCACACTCTTTGCGGACTGTTCGGTGCAGATGCGGCAACGATCGATTTTACAGTAATCCACATGTGGGAATACTGCTGGGGCTTTATTGTCGGAAGTATCAATACGATGATCTCTGCTTATTTCTATTCTACCAAGCGCTCCGGTCAGGCAATTGCTTTGAATATCGTTCGGAGTCTTGTGATGAACAGCCTTGTTATCACTTTTGTTCCGATGATTTTCGGCAAAGCTGTTGTATGGCACACGTTCGGTATATACGAGATTCTCGTATTGATCGTAGCTTTGGCACTGAAGAAATTTTCCGAAAGAAATGGTATTGCCTATAGTGCAGATTAGAAAATGACAGGAATGAGGGGGCCAGGACATCCTGATTAGTTCAGAAAAAGAGAGGGAAACTTGACATTTGACGTTGACATGCCCATCATTTTGGACGATAATAGCTTAAGAGACGGGGAGCAGTATCGAATAAAAGGAGGAGCATTATGCGACATACACAGGTTTACAATCCATATCTTCCATCCTTTGAATACGTGCCGGACGGAGAACCGCACGTATTTGGAGAGCGTGTATATCTGTACGGAAGTCATGACCGATTTCATGGGGCACAGTTCTGTCTGAATGACTATGTGTGCTATTCGGCGGATGTACGCGATTTGAAGAACTGGAGATATGAAGGAGTTATTTACAGGAAGGAGCAGGATCCGAGGAATCAGAATATCCCCGCAGACACACCGAAACCGGAGCTTGCGTCGTGGGATTATACGGATCCGGAGGAATACGGGCCGGAGGACTGGAACGGGCCTGGAATCCACGCGATGTGGGCACCGGATGTGGTACGGGGGGTTGACGGGCGGTATTATCTGTATTACTGCCTCGATTTTCTTCCGGAGATCGCGGTCGCGGTGTGCGATACGCCAGCCGGGCAGTATGAGTATCTGGGCCTGGTGAAGCATCCGGACGGTACGCCGCTTGGAACCAGGGAGGGAGATCTGATACAGTTTGACCCGGGTGTATTTCTGGATGAGGACGGAACGGTGTATTTGTATTCCGGCAACGATGCGAATGAGGGAACGCCGGATATTGACAGGCGAGCATCACAGGTGATGAGGCTGCGCTCTGATATGCTGACGATCGACGGAGAGGGAAAGCGCCTGATCCCGGGGCCGAGAAACTGCGAAGGGACAGGATTTGAGGGGCACTCCTTTTTCGAAGCAAGCTCCATTCGCAAGATAGGCGAACGGTATTACCTCGTCTATTCCTCCGAGTTAAGTCACGAGCTTTGCTATGCGGTGAGTGAGAAGCCGGACGAGGGCTTCCGCTTTGGCGGAACAATCGTGGATATTGCGGATTTCGGCCTTGCAGGTGATACCAAAGAGGAAGTACTCAACTGCTACGGCAACACACACGGCGGTATTGAGCAGATCAATGGCAAATGGTATGTGTTCTACCATCGTCAGACGAACCGGACGAATTATTCCAGACAGGCCTGTGCGGAAGAGATTGTATTTGAACCGGACGGAAGTATTCGTCAGGAACCGGTAACCTCCTGCGGTCTGAACGGAGGGGCGCTTCGTGGAGAGGGCAGATATCCGGCCGGGATTTGCTGCAGGCTGCGCGGCAAAAACGGCGTCGCTTTCTCGATGCCCTGGGTGATGAAGAAGGATTATCCCTACCTGACTCAGGACGGCCCGGATGTGGAGCCGACGAATGAGACGCTGGAGCGCGACTGGACGGAGCCGTACCAGTATATCGCAAATATCGCAGATGGAAGCGAGATTGGGTACAAATATTTTGAATTTGCTGGGGCGAAGAAGCTTGGAGTTACTGTCAGGGGACAGGCAGACGGAGTTGTCGCGGTGTCGGTTCATCGACCTGGGGAGGACCGGGAGATTGGCAGGATTATAGTGCGAATCAACGAGGCCGAGTGGCATGATAGAGAAGGCTGTGTGGAGTTTCCGGATGGCGTGTGGGAGCTGCGGCTGAAATTTGAAGGAACGGGCAGCTTTGATTTGCGGGCGGTAGAGTTCGGGGCTTGAAAAGACTCTAAAGGAACGGAACAGATTATTTTCAATAAAGAGAATATTGTTGGAAGGAATCGCATATCTTCGGCGAAGGGAGACGCCTGTCGATATGCGATTCCTTTTTGTGGGTTTTGTTGCGGCTGCGCGCTATCTGCTTCGCGGTCCGACATCGGTTAAATCAATCGTAAGATCTTCGACCGAGAATATCCGGTCGTGGATTGGGAAGGATACAGCCTCTATCGAATGATTGCTCTCATTCATCGCGAGCGGCTTCTCTTCGATGACGTCGTACCGATTCAGCAGGTGTCGGATAATCGTACCGCTCTTAGAATGGTAGCGATTATTGTCAAAGACTTCCACCCCATCCTTCGGCATTCGGACTACAATCTCATCCGCTGCGGAGAATACATTTCCGATGTAGCGGCAGGGCCATTTGGCGTTCTGCATATCGAACATCAGAGAGCCGGAGGAATTGAGGAATATATTTTCCCGATAGGTATTCTCGCCGCACATGTGGTTGTGGTTGGGAAAAGCACAATCCAGTGCCACGTTGTGTTCGACCAGCCAGCCGCGGGATTGTTCATCAAGATAGTAGGCGATGCGCAGCGGATGGCCTTCTTTGGGATGAATGCCATAGACCAGATTGTTGCGCAGCACGCTCCCGTGCGACCAGCCGGAGTAAATGGCAGCTCCGTCATTGAGAACCTCCATTGCGTCATGGATGAGGTTTTTTTCCACCGTATAGTTGTTGCCGTCGCAGATGACTGCGCTGTAGCTGGTGTGGAACACTTCATTGTGTCGGATGTTGCAGTCGCGTCCCGAGATTGCAATTGCGGAAGGATAATACCGTCCAACATGATGTACGCGGCAATCGGTAATCTCGGATTTGACCTGAGGATTGTTAGAACCGACGCGGATGCCGCACGCGCCGACATCATAGATCAGGCAATGGCGGATCTGCATGCCATGTATCTGTCCGGTGGTCCGGATGCCGGAGCCGCCGACCGCCGTGATGGTCAAATCATGCAGATTGATGTCTGACGCATCACCAAAGTCGACCGCGCCGGAGATACAATAAGCACCAAATCCGCACGGAATATGGGACGGTTCTGTACAGAGCAGAGTAAAGCCTTCGATTTCAATGTCATGAAGTGCCTCGTCCGCATAGAAGATACGGTCAAATTCCGGAAGATAAGCGACAGTCTGACAATTCTCTCCCGGCAGGGGCCGATAATACAGTTTGCCGTTCACCGTATCGTGGTAGAAGGTTCCGTCCTTCTTCAGCGCTTCCGGGACATTCCAAAGACAGTAATCGTGTACGTTAAAGCCTCCCGGGGGATAATCGGCCGGCTGTTCAAAGGTAATGGTATCCCCATCCACCCGGCTGATTGGAAGCAGCGAGTCGCTCCAGCTGTGAACGACTGTCGCTTCTGCGGATTGCAGCGTCAGGCCGTTCAGCACGCCTTCGGGAACACGTATCGTAGTTAATTCCTCCCGAGTTGGCTTTCGCGCCCAGCCTCCCTCCGTCGTGCTCAGCCATTTGACATCGAACACGGTCTCGTGCTTCCAGTAGCCGGTTTCAGGCAGGCGGCAGCGAGTTCGTAAGGCGCCGTCTACTACCAGAGTGCGAAGCGGCTGCCCGACAGGAGCGGCGCAGCTTAAGGTGCCGTCACTTTCTTCCTGCCAGATTATTTTGGCTCCTCCCACAAGTATTGCGCCGTGCCCGATCAGATGGACGGGTTTGGTAATGCGGTAGTGGGCATGTTCGTAAATGCCCGGCGCAAATTCCACGAGGCCGCCCGCATCAATCACGTTTTGGATCTCTTCCTGCGTGTTGTTTGAAGTAATCATTTCGTACCTCCTTGCGAATGAAATACTGCTTTGATAAGATTCATAGTTGATGTTGCCTTTCCTTCTGGGAACAGTGTATCATAGACAGGGAGGAAAGTCACGTGTAAGATGGGGGGACGGGTTTTGTAAAATCCGCATATTCGGCTTGCAAATAGCAGGGGCTTTTAGTATGATAAATGACGATAGAGAGATTTAAGACCGGGGCGCAGTACCGGATTGCGGGAAGGTCTTCGAAGAACGAAGCCGATGAGGCAGAACAAGAAAGAAAAGGAGAATCAGAATGAGCAAAACCAGTGAAATGAAAATCATCGCCCGAATCCGTACCGAGTTCCCGGAGAAATTCGGAATTCCCCGCCAGAGCGGACTTGTGGAGGAGCTGCGGGCGGACATCATATTTGAGCCGGAATACCGCAATCCGGATGCGTTTCGGGGAATTGAGGAATATTCGCACCTCTGGCTGCTCTGGCAGTTCTCGGAGGCGGTGCGCGATACCTGGTCGCCGACCGTGCGGCCGCCGAGGCTCGGGGGAAATACGCGGGTTGGCGTATTTGCGACGCGCTCGCCCTTTCGGCCGAACGCAATCGGCCTGTCATCGGTACGGCTGGCCGGGGTGGATCTACAGACGAAGGAGGGGCCGGTACTGCATGTGGCGGGAGCGGATTTGCTTGACGGGACGCCGATCTATGATATTAAACCGTATCTGCCCTATGCGGACAGCCACCCGGACGCCGCGGGAGGGTTCACGGAGCGGGTGAAGGATTATGAGCTTACGGTGGAGTGCGCGGAAGAATTGACGGAAGAGATTCCGGAACGGGTAAGGCGGGCGCTGCTTGCGACGCTTGCACAGGATCCGAGGCCGTCTTATCAGAATGACCCGGAGCGGGTGTATGGGATGAGCTTCGCCGGATATGAGGTGAAATTCGCAGTGCGGGATAAGATTCTGACTGTGTGCGCGATAAACAAGGCGGATTGACAAGTCCGGCGGAGGATAAGGAGCCTATCGGGACGGGGCCGGCGGAGGATAAAAGGAAAGACCGGAGCGAATGAATGAGAAAGAACGGGATGGTCGGAGCGGATGCAGAGCGGGAGAGATTGGTGACTTTGTCTCTTTTCATTTGTGTGCAAAGGTAGTATAATAAGTTCAGAAGTTAGAAGCAATATCATTCCCGTTTTATCAGGGGCTGCGTCAGGGCAGTATCAAAAAAGGAGGAAGGTATTTATGAAGATTCTGGACACCAAATTCGTACAGGGATTTATCAAAATGGCGGACGACGGCTATCGTCAGGGCTGGCATGAGAGGAACGGAGGCAATCTCTCTTACCGTTTGAAGAAGGAAGAGGCGGAGAGTATCAAGCCGAGAATGAATTTCCGTGATGAGTGGTCCCCGATTGGGACGAGCGTTCCGGGACTTGCGGGAGAATTCTTCCTTGTGACCGGTTCCGGTAAGTATTTTCGTAATATTATCGTAGACCCGGAGGTGTGCATCGCGATTATTGAGATCGATGAGAAGGGTGAGAATTACCGAATCTGCTGGGGACTGGTTGAGGGCGGAAGACCGACGAGCGAGCTGGCTACGCATCTGATGAATCATGAGGTGAAGAAAGAGGCTACGAACGGCGAGCACAGGGTTATCTATCACGCGCATACGACGAATATTATCGCGCTGACCTACATACTTCCGCTGGATGATAAGACCTTTACCAGGGAGCTCTGGGAGATGGCAACGGAGTGTCCGGTTGTATTTCCGGACGGCGTCGGCGTTGTGAACTGGATGGTTCCGGGCGGACGCGATATTGCGGTTGAGACCAGTAAGCTGATGAAGAAGTATAACGCGGTTATCTGGGCGCATCACGGAATGTTCTGCTCGGGCGACGATTTTGATATTACATTCGGTCTGATGCATACGATTGAGAAGTCCGCGGAGATTCTTCTGAAGGTGCTTGCAGTATCGCCGGTGAAGCGGCAGACCATTACCGCTCAGAATTTCAGAGAGCTGGCGGTAGGATTCGGACTGACGCTGCCGGAGGAGTTTTTGTATGAAAAGTAGAGACGGAATCGCCAAGAAGTAATTGCGGTATAAAAGAAGGCATTTTCTAAGGGGCTATCCCAATGAAAATGTCTTCTTTAATTTTAAATCTGTATGCAGGGACCTGTTACATGTGACAGAATGAAAGGTAAAATGCCTCCAATAAAATATATTGACTTTTGAATGGAAAAAGAGTAGCCTATTGATAGAAATGTCGAGCTTGCTCGAGTTGACAGACTTTGTGCATAGCGGCCTTAATTTGCGGGTTGCCGGTGGGAATGGAGATTGGCATGAAAAAAGAGAATTCATTGAGTCAATTTAAAAATGTGTTCAGGGAGGATTCAAAGTTTAAAGTATTTCTGGTGTCGCTTCTGATAACGGGACTTTCCTACGGGTTATATAAAGGGATGCTGGATAATTTCCTGGCAGAGATTGTTGGTATGGGTGAGATGGATCGCGGCGTAACGGAATTCTTCCGGGAACTTCCGGGAATATTGCTTGTATTCATCCTTGCAGCATTTTATATGCTGTCAGCAGAGACCCTGTATAAAGCAGGCGCCATCATTATGCTTGTAGGTATGGGAATGCATGCGGTATTGCCGCCAACGAAGATACTGGCTACTCTTGCTATTTGTATGTATTCATTAGGAGAGCATATTCAGCTTGGTATGAAGAGTACACTGTCGCTGCAGTATTCAAAGCCGGGCCGCGGCGGTGCGGCACTTGGTGCGCAGAATGCGACCAGTCAGATTGGTACGCTGGCCGGATATCTGGTGATTGTTTTCGCATTTGCTGTATTTACTGAAAAGCAGCCCTATACCGTATTCTTCGGTATTGCTGCGGTACTGGCAGGGGTAAGCGCTGTGTGTTCCATGCGTATTACCGGAAAAAGCGAAACCGATCAGACGAAAAGACGCTTTTATTTAAAGAAAAAATATTCGAAATATTATATGCTGGAGATGTTCTACGGGGCACGCAAGCAGGTGTTTTTTACATTTGGGCCCGATGTGCTGATTCTGTTTTATGGAGCGAATGCAGCCACCATCAGTTTGTTATTTGCGATATCAGCAGTCGCATGCTTTTTCGCATCGCCGGTTGTCGGGCGTATTATTGATAAGTTGGGGTATAAGGTGGTCATGGTAGCCGATACGCTGATTCTTGTAATTGTATGTTTTTTCTATGGGTTTGCACATCATTTATTTCCAAAGGATGTGGCATTTATTGTATGCTGTGTAAACTATGTGCTGGATGCAATTATCTCCCTTGCGTCGATGGCATCCAATCTATATGTGCAGGATCTTTCGGAGAATGCAGAGGAAGTGAAAGCAACGATTTCGACCGGTGTTTCCATCAATCATGTGATTACCATTTTTATTGCGCTGTTCGGAGGATGGATCTGGCAGACGCTTGGCATTGAACTTCTCTTCATCGCATCGGCAGTGCTCGGATTGTGCAACAGTGCGTATGCGGCGACGATTAAAGGGAAAAAGCAGCGGACATAAGGCTTCGGGTGAAAGGTAAATTCGAAGAAGATATCTATTCCCATCGTGGAGAGGGAGAAGCACAATGATACATATAACTGGGGATTGTCATGGCGAATACAGACGGTTTGGCAGCGGCTGCTTTCCGGAACAGGAAGAGATGGGGAAAGGCGATTACGTGATCGTGTGCGGCGATTTCGGAATGTGGAGCCGGTCAAAGGAACAGAGGCATTGGAGAGCGTGGCTGAAGGAGAAGCCATTTACCGTGCTCTGGGCGGATGGGAATCATGAGAATTATGATTTGTTAAAAGAATATGAGATGATACAGTGGAACGGCGGCAGGGTACAGCTTGTGGATGGTTCGATTCACCTGATGCGCGGGCAGGTCTATGAGTTCGCCGGAAAGCGCTGGTTTGTATTCGGCGGAGCGAGAAGCCACGATATATCCGGAGGAATTCTGGAAAAGAATGACCCGGGATATTACAGAAAGAAGAAGCAGCTCGATCGGCGCAGGGAAGAGTACCGCGTGAATCACGAGTCGTGGTGGAAGGAAGAGATGCCGTCGGAGGAAGAATTCGAGGAGGGACGGCGTAATCTGGAAGCAGTGGGCTGGAAGGTGGATTATGTGATCACCCACTGCGCTCCGACCAGTATTCAGGAGCAGCTGACCGCTGGGGAAGAGCACAACGGAAGGCCGGATTATGTGCCGGATGAGCTGACGGATTATCTGGAGGAGATCAAAGAACGGCTGGATTTTAAACAGTGGTTTTTTGGCCATTATCACCGGAATCAGGTGGTGGAAGGAAGGTTCGGTGCTCTGTATGAGCAGATTATCAGAATCTTATAACAAAGAATTCTGCAGGACTGCGC
Source organism: Lachnospiraceae bacterium (assembly GCA_017623215.1). GTDB lineage: Bacteria > Bacillota > Clostridia > Lachnospirales > Lachnospiraceae > Caccomorpha. The sequence goes on from JAGAPO010000078.1 coordinate 10,112, forward strand.
ATATGTACCGGCAGCCGGCGACTACGGGGCTGCCGGTAATCCGTGCATGAGCTGTCAGGGCTTCCTGCGCTGTGATTCTTTTTTCAGCAGGGATATCTCCTCGCCATGCCCCTTCAGATCATTCGGAGTCTCCAAAAGGAACGGAAGGTGCGCTAATTGCGGGTGATTCAGTATCCGAAGCAGCGCCTCCAGCCCGATTGTTCCTTCTCCAATGCAGGCATGCCGGTCCTTGCGGCTTCCGGGCGGATTCAGGCTGTCATTTAAGTGAATTGCGTGCAGACGGTTCAGGCCGATGATTGTATCGAATTCGTTCAGCACGCCGTCCGGGTCGTTGATAATGTCATAGCCTGCGTCGGATACATGGCAGGTATCCAGGCAGACGCCGAGCTTATCGGACAGCTCGACCCGGTCGATAATCATGCGGAGCTCTTCCAATGATCCGCCGACCTCGCTGCCCTTTCCGGACATCGTTTCCAGAAGGACAATTGTAGACTGTTCCGGCTTTAAGACACGGTTGAGCAGGTCTGCAATCATAATGCAGGCCTTGTGGGCACCCTGTCCGAGGTGACTGCCCGGATGAAAATTATAATAATTTCCCGGGAGATATTCAAGGCATGCCAGATCTCCCTCGAACATCTCATAAGCGAGCTCCCGTACTCGATCAGCTGTTGAGCAGGGGTTCATGGTATAAGGAGCGTGTGCTACGATAGGCGCGAAGGAATGCTCCTTCATAAATTGATTCAGCGCGGTAATATCCGCGATATTTAATTCCTTTGCTTTAGCACCGCGGGGGTTGCGGAGAAAGCACTGGAAGGTATTGGCCTGTATGGAAAGGGCATCTTTTCCCATTGCGAGAAAGCCCTTCGCGAGAGAAAGATGCGTGCCGATATATTGCATGGGAACCTCCTTTCGAATTCAGAGATATTGCCTGGTATGATTGGAACATTCTGTTGGTGATTATCATGGTGTTAGTATAACAAATTTGAGATTGCTGCGCAAGGGATGGATATAAAAACCATGAAATGACAATAACTGTGCAGTTGTGACAAAGAAAAAGCGTAAGACACAGCCTGTTCTGCATGAGAACATCAAAAAAACGCCGGTCAAGCTTGAATTTTTGCTGCAGATTTGATATCATAAAGACAAGCAGCAAACAATTCAAATTTATAAGTTCAGGAGGTATTCCAATGGCTAACAGATTCGTATTGAACGAGACTTCGTATCACGGTAAGGGCGCGATCGCATGCATCGCGGATGAGGCTAAGGCGAGAGGATTTCAGAAAGCATTCGTGTGCTCCGATCCGGATCTGATCAAGTTCCAGGTAACCAAGAAGGTTACGGACGTTCTGGATAATGCAGGTCTTGTATATGAGATTTACTCCGAGATTAAGCCAAATCCCACGATTGAGAATGTACAGACAGGTGTGGAAGCGTACAAGAAGTCCGGTGCGGATTACATCATTGCAATTGGCGGAGGTTCTTCGATGGATACGGCAAAAGCAATCGGAATCATCATTAATAATCCGGAATTCGCGGATGTCAGAAGCCTGGAAGGCGTTGCTCCTACGAAGAATAAATGTGTGCCGATCATTGCGGTTCCCACAACCGCAGGTACGGCAGCAGAAGTAACAATCAATTACGTTATCACCGATGCGGAGAAGAACCGCAAGATGGTATGCGTAGACGTACATGACATTCCGGTTGTCGCAGTTGTTGACCCGGATATGATGGCAAGTATGCCAAAGGGACTTACCGCCGCTACCGGTATGGATGCTCTGACTCATGCAATTGAGGGCTACATCACCAAGGGCGCGTGGGAGCTGTCCGATATGTTCCATTTAAAGGCAATCGAGGTAATTTCAAAGAACCTGCGCGGCGCTGTTGAGAATACCGCAGAAGGCCGTGAGGGAATGGCTCTCGGTCAGTATATCGCCGGTATGGGCTTCTCGAACGTCGGTCTCGGCATCGTTCACTCGATGGCTCATCCGTTGGGTGCTCTGTACGATACCCCTCACGGTGTTGCGAACGCAATCATTCTTCCGACCGTTATGGAATACAATGCTCCGGCTACGGGCGATAAGTATAAGTACATCGCACAGGCTATGGGCGTGACTGGTACGGAATCCATGACACAGGAAGAGTATCGCAGGGCGGCAATCGATGCGGTTAAGAAGTTATCCGAGGATGTTGGAATTCCCGCTGACCTGAAGGAGATTGTAAAACCGGAGGATGTAGAGTTCCTTGCGGAGTCCGCATTCGCAGACGCCTGCAGACCCGGCAACCCGAGGGATACCAGCGTAGAGGAAATTGCGGAGCTGTACAAAGCTCTTCTGTAAGCCGAAATAATTCTTGCATTTTGAAGAATATGTAGTATAATAGCAGTAACATTTGAATAGAACAGCCTTTGGGGCAGGGTGCAATTCCCGATCGGCGGTAAAGTCCGCGAGCGTAAGCAGGATCCGGTGCAATTCCGGGACCGACAGTATAGTCTGGATGAGAAAAGGCGTGTTAAGGGTAGAACAGCAGGATCCATATATTGATCTTTGATACACCATTTAGCACCTGAAGGCCAAGTCTTTCAGGTGCTTTCTATGTTTAAAATTCAACAGAAAAGAGGAAAAAAGAATGGATAACAAAGTCAAAAAACTGGTAACTCTTGCAATGTTTTGCGCGATCGCCTACGCATTTATGTTCGTGGGCAGAATACCGCTTGTTCCGGCTGTTCCGTTTTTGAAGTACGATCCGAAGGATGTGGTGATTGCAATCGGAGGCTTCCTCTTCGGGCCGGTTTCGGCGTTTGTGATTTCGCTTTTGGTATCTTTGATTGAGATGATTACCGTGAGTGAGACGGGACCGATCGGACTTATTATGAATGTTCTCTCTACCTGCACTTTTGCATGCACGGCAGCGGTTGTGTATAAGAAGAAGCATACAATTAAGGGCGCTGTTGCGGGGCTTGTAACGGGCTGTGTACTTACGACAGGGGTTATGCTTCTGTGGAACTATCTGATTACACCGATTTATATGGGATATCCAAGAGAAGCGGTTGCAGAACTTTTGCTTCCGGCGTTTTTGCCGTTCAATCTGTTAAAATGCAGCATCAATGCGGCTTTGACAATCTTTTTATATAAGCCGGTAGTTCGGGCATTGCGCAAATCAGGATTGGTTGCGGAATCCAAAGGGAATCCGGAACAGGCCGGAAGCAGAAGGGGAAGCGTTGGCGTAATGCTGCTTGCAGCAGTGGTGCTCGCGACCTGTATCCTGCTGGTGCTGGTTCTGCAGGGGATTATATAAAAGAGTAAGATGAATCTATTATATATATGAGAAACAAGAAGGCGGGCTGTTGTACAGGGAGTATAACAGCCCGTCTTGCGGATCAGCTGTGCTGCTGCAATAGGAGATTACTCCTGCGTAATTACATTGGAGTACGCAGTTTTAACACTGACTCCGGGGAGCTTGCCAATCTTGCCGGAGAGAGAAGCAATCGTATCCTGCGGTGCATCAATTGCGATACTGATAATGCTGATGTTTTTCTGACGGTAAGGAATTCCCATGCGCCCGATAATATACATTCCGTACTCGTGCAGAATAGAATTCAGGCGCTCTGTCGATTCCATATTCTCAACAATAATTCCAAGAACTGCTACTCGTGTCTCCATAATTACGGTTCCTTTCTTCATAAATTGTTCCAATCCCTCTCTCATAAAGGAAGTGAGAAGGCCTGGTATAACATTGCATCAATAAAAATACCGTGGATGCGGTAATTTCCTATTAAGAATTCTATTATATTCCCGGCAAAAAGGAAAGTCAATACAGCGGTTGGAACAGTAACGATCCTTGCGGCGGGGAACGCAGAAAAAGAGAAGAAGGCAGTAACGGAAAGCCTGCCAAAAAGTAAGTGGAAAAATTAATATAGTTCCATATTGACAGAAGGCAGCAAGTGTGGTATAACAAAAAAACAATACTCAATATTTTACAAATGAAAAATGAGAAAAACTCAATCCATAACTGAAATTCATGTGGGGGATAAGAAAGCAGCGGTTCCCAGGACGAAAAAGCGGCAGCGGCAGAAGAGTATGGGAACGGCAGAGTAGGAGGAATATGTGAGTGCTCAGAATCTGTTTTTAAAACTGGAGACCAATCAGCCTTTCTTCAGCAGTGTAGAGAGGCGGATAGCAGACCTGATATTGAAGGAGCCGCAGCTGTTCATTAACTGTTCTATGGCAGATGCTGCCCAATTAGCCGGGGTATCACAGGGGAGTCTGAATAATTTTGCGAGAAAGATTTCGGGAGGAGGCTTTGCGGCGCTGAAGCTTCAGCTTGCGCAGCAGCTGCCCGAGTATATTCCGGCGCAGGAGCAGGAGACATTCAATTCGGTTGCGGAGGGAGACGGGGTGAAGGATGTGCTCTGCAAATCCGTATCCAGAATCTCAAGGGCATTTTTGAATACGGCCGAGCTGAATGGAGAAGAGGCGCTGCGCAATACGGTCAGTCTGATACGAAGGGCCAAGCGAATTGAAATATACGGAATCTATCAGTCCGGCCTTGCGGCAACTGATTTTTATTATCAGCTTTTGCGGCTTGGACTTCCGGCGGTGGTGGTTACAGAGGTGCTGATGTGTTCGGTCTCGGCGACCATGCTGGATAAGGACTCTCTGGTTATTGCGATATCCAGCTCCGGAAAGACAAAGGATATTCTGGACGCTGTAAAGATTGCAAAGGAGAGGAAAGTGCCGGTCGTGTGCATTACGTCGAATTCGAATGGTCCGATAGCGCGATTTGCGGACGAGGTGTTGGTAACGCTTCCGAGTAAGACGTCCATCAGTGAACGAATGGACGAGACCCATCTGTCACAGCTGTTCCTGATAGATTGTCTTTGCTCCTATATCCGTCACCAGACCGATGAGGACGGTGCAAAGCAATTCTACCGATTGGAAGGAATTCTGAATTCGCACAGCGTGGATGATTAGAAGAAAGAATTCAGGGGAGAAGCTCCGAAGACAATTGTGCGGAAAGCGATTGGAAGGAGAAAATGATACGAAAGGATGGTCAGCAAACCATGTTCAAAAATGTGAATGCGAAGAATGCATTTTTTATCGGAACCTTATGTTCCATATCGTATCTTGCGGTCTATTTTGCCAGAAATATGCTCAGTGCGGTTTCGCCGCAGATGATTGAGACGGGAGGATTTACGACGGAATATATCGGGTCGGCCTCGTCTCTGTATTTTATTACATATGCGATTGGCCAACTGGTAAACGGGGCGATTGGAGATAAGGTAAAGGGAAGATATATGATAAGCTTTGGTCTTATACTTGCCGGCATCTGCAGCTTTATCTTTCCGCATATCTCCTTTTCGCTGACTGCGGCAAAGGTGGTATACGGATTAACGGGATTCTTTCTTGCAATGATATACGGTCCGATGACCAAGATTGTAGCGGAGAATACAGAGCCGGTATATGCGGTTCGCTGCAGTCTCGGCTATACCTTTGCATCGTTCTTTGGCTCACCCCTTGCGGGAGCGGCAGCGGTCATACTTGCCTGGGACGGCGTCTTTACACTGGGAAGTATCATCCTGCTTGTAATGGGCGCATTCTGTTTTGCAATGTTCGGTAAGTTTGAAAAGAAGGGGATTGTTCAGTACAATATGTATGGGCTGAAGGATGAGAAGAAGGGAAGCATCCGGCTTTTAATTCAGCATCAGATTATCAAATTTACCTTTATTTCGGTTCTTACGGGAATTATTCGTACCACGGTTGTATTCTGGCTGCCCACCTATCTGTCCCAGTATCTGGGATTCTCCGCGCAGGAATCGGCCGGAATCTTTACCGCAGCTACTTTAATCATGTCGTTTGCGGCATTTATCGCGATATTTGTATATGAGCGTTTAAAGAATAATATGGACCTTTCGATATTCCTTTTCTTCTGTATCAGTATGTGCGCGTTCCTGCTGGTATACTTCGTCAAGAGTCCGGCAGCCAATATCGTGTGCCTGATTGTCGCGATTATGGCCTCCAATTGTGCAGCCTCCATTATGTGGAGCCGGTACTGTCCGGGACTTCGCGACACCGGAATGGTATCGAGCGCAACAGGGTTCCTTGATTTTATGAGCTATATGGCCGCGTCGATTTCCAGTACGCTGTTCGCGAACGCGGTTGCGGAGATTGGCTGGGAGAATCTGATTCTAATCTGGTTTGCGTTGATGGTTGGCGGTGTCATTGTGGCGGCTCCGTGGAAAAAGAGGAGGAAGGGACAGGAGATGTCCTGTTAATCTGATAAGATTCCTGTACGGAGGACGTTGGGGTGAGAGCAAAAAGTGTGCCCGGATTAGAATCTCTATTGATTGACCGCGTATTTTGTGTTACAATAGTCGGGATTTCATTTGGACTTCAGCGCTTTGGCCGGCAGGGCCTGGCCGGATGCCATTTGGAACCGAGATACGGCAGTCCTGATTAGGTGTTCTGAATGATAGAGCAGCCGAGACATATGAGATAGACTGGAAACAAGAAGATAAGAGGCGCCGTGCCCGGGTTAGGGGTATGGCGCCTCTTGTCGAAAAGAGAAAAGGGGAGAAACAACATGAAAGAGGAGATTCAGAAAAGCGAGGCCGCACGAAAAGCAGAACCGATGGAGAGAACGCAGGAAGAATGTGCTACGGGAGAGACCGCCAGTCCGGGAAGGCCGCCGCTTTTTACGAATCAGATGCTGAAAAAGCTGATTGTACCGCTGATTATAGAGCAAGTGCTTGCGATTACGGTCGGAATGGCGGATACGATGATGATATCGGCTGCGGGAGAGGCTGCGATATCGGGAGTGTCGCTGGTTGATATGATTAATAACCTGTTAATCAATATATTTGCGGCGATTGCGACCGGAGGCGCGGTGGTCTGTTCGCAGTATATCGGAGCAAAAGACAGAAAAGCGGCCTGTGAGTCAGCGGGACAGCTGTTGATTATAACGGTAATGATATCGGCAGGGATTATGGGACTTACCATCGGATTCAGACGTCCGATGCTGCGGCTGTTCTTTGGAAGCATAGAAGAGGATGTTATGAGTGCCGCGATTACTTATCTGCTGATATCGGCGCTGTCCTATCCGTTCCTTGCTCTGTATAATTCCTGTGCAGCGTTGTTTCGGTCGATGGGCAATTCGAGAATCTCGATGCTTACCTCACTTCTCATGAATATAATCAATATCATTGGGAATGCGATTCTGATATTTGTATGTGATATGGGGGTCGCGGGAGCGGCGCTCGCGTCGATGGTTTCCAGAATGACAGCGGCGATCATTTTGTTCGTGCTTCTGCACAATCCGGAAAATACGATCTTTCTTCCAAAGAGCGGATGGCTGAAGCTGAATGGAGGAATGATTCGACGGATTCTTCGAATCGGAATTCCGAACGGCCTGGAGAACAGTATTTTTCAGCTGGGACGGGTTCTGGTTGTGAGTATTATCGCTGGGTTTGGCACCGTACAGATTGCGGCAAACGCAGTTGCCAATAGTATGGACAGTATGGGATGTATTCCGGGACAGGCAATGAATCTTGCTGTTATTACGGTAGTCGGCCAGTGTATTGGAGCCGCGGACAGGCAGCAGGCGATTTTTTATACGAAAAAGCTCCTGAAATTCACTTATGCGATTACCGCGGTGCTGGAGCTGATTATTCTGGCGACGCTTCCTTTGACGCTCTCGATATACAGAGTATCGGAAGAGACGAGGAATCTGTCCATGATACTGATATGGATTCATAACGGCTGTGCAATCCTGTTATGGCCCGCATCCTTTACGCTGCCGAACGCGCTGCGGGCGGCCAACGATGTCAAATTCACCATGGTGATTTCGATCTTCTCGATGTGCGCATTCCGGCTTGTGTTCAGCTATATTATCGGAGTGGGAATGGGGCTCGGCGCGATCGGAGTCTGGATTGCAATGGTTATGGACTGGATATTCCGCGTCACGTGCTTTGGTATACGATTCAAAAGCGGAAGATGGTTATGCCACAGCGGCTTGAAGGGCTTTGCTGAAGAATAGATATTTAAATAGAAGAAAGGAAGATTATTTTGGATAAAATAGGAAGAAATGATAATTGCTGGTGCGGAAGCGGTATCAAATATAAGAAGTGCCATCTGGCATTCGATGAAAAGCTTGAGAGAGCTGCGGCAGAAGGAGCGGTGGTTCCGACAAGAGATATGATTAAGACGAAAGAGCAGATTGAGGGAATCCGAAAAGCAGCCGTGGTGAATTCGGGACTCCTTGATTATATTGGGCAGAATATCAGAGAGGGAATGAGCACGGAGGAGATTGACCGCATGGCGTATGAGTATACGACCGCGCATGGGGCGATTCCGGCAGATCTTGGATATGAAGGATATCCGAAGAGTATCTGCACATCGGTGAATGATGTGGTCTGCCACGGGATTCCGAGCGAGGATTGTATTTTAAAAAGCGGGGATATTGTAAATGTGGATGCAACAACCTGTCTGAACGGATATTATGCGGACGCGTCCCGAATGTATCTGATTGGGGAGGTCTCCCCGGAAGCAAAGCAGCTCGTTGAGGTAACCAGGGAGTGTATGTATCGGGGAATTGAAGCGATCAAGCCCTGGGGGAGACTGAATGATATCGGAAAAGCGATTCAGGAGCACGCGGAGAGCTTCGGATATTCGGTAGTAAGAGAATTCACCGGGCATGGTGTTGGGAACGATCTGCACGAGGATCCGATTGTGTGCCATTTTGATACGAACGATCGAATGATTCTGGTGCCGGGAATGGTGCTGACGGTTGAGCCGATGATTAATGCGGGCGGGCAGGATATCTATATTGATGATGAGGACGGCTGGACTGTTCGAACGGACGACGGTTCCCTTTCGGCACAGTGGGAGCATACGGTGCTGATCACGGAGACGGGAACGGAGATTTTAAGTTAGGAAAAAAGAAAGGATACCCCGGGTTCTGGGAGACAGGAGCCGGAAGGAATGGAGATTATTATGGCAGGCACTTTTTGGGCGGTCCTTCCGCCGATTATCGCGATTGTACTTGCATTGTTGACCAAGGAGGTGTATTCCTCTCTGTTTATCGGCATTTTGGTGGGAGCACTGTTATATACGGGCTTTCATCCGCTGACTGCGGCTGAGACATTATTCGATGTTATGGGGGAAAAGGTGAGCGGCAATATGGAGATTCTTATCTTCCTTGTCATGCTCGGAATTCTGGTTTCCCTGGTTACCAAGTCGGGGGCTTCCAGCGCCTATGGAAAATGGGCGACAAACCGAATCAAGACCCGACGGGGAGCGGCGCTTGCGACAAGCGCACTTGGGGCGCTTATATTCGTAGATGATTATTTTAATTGTCTGACCGTCGGCACGGTAATGCGCCCGGTTACGGATCATTACAAGATCAGCCGTGCAAAGCTTGCGTATCTGATTGATGCGACCGCGGCGCCAATCTGTATCATTGCACCAATTTCCTCATGGGCAGCGGCTGTCGGCTCTTCGCTGCCGGAGGATGCGAATATCGACGGATTTTCGCTGTTCCTTCAGACGATTCCGTTCAATCTGTACGCGCTGCTGACACTTGTGTTCATGATTTGGCTGACTGCGGCGGACATTGATTTTCTGGCAATGGAAAATTATAACCGAAAGGCGATAGAGGAGCAGAAGGAGAGCTTGCGTGAGAAGGAAGAGGCGGGGATTCGGGGAAATGGAAAGGTAAAGGATCTGGTACTTCCTATTTTAGTATTGATTGTATGCTGCGTTCTTGCCATGATATATACGGGCGGCTTCTTTGAGGGCGGAGTATCCATTGTTGACGCATTTGCCAACTGTTCCTCCGCGGCTTCGCTGGTGCTTGGTTCGTTTGCTGCAGTTGTCTTTACGTTCCTTTTATATATTCCGAGAAAGATTTTGAACTTCAGTCAGTTCTGTGAATCCTTTACAGAGGGCTTTAAGGCAATGGTGCCTGCGATTCTGATTCTGACATTTGCATGGACGCTCTCGGGAATCTGCTCGTCCGATTATCTGGATCTGCGCGGCTTTGTCGCTGGGCTGATACAAAGCGGCGGGGCAGGAATGCTGTTGGGGCTGGTCCCTGCGGTGTTTTTTGCGGTATCGCTCGGAATTGCGTTCGCGACCGGTACCTCGTGGGGAACCTTCGGAATTCTGATTCCGGTTGCCTTCTCGATCTTCCCGGACGCTCATAACATGCTTGTGATTACCGTTGCGGCGTGCCTTGCGGGGGCGGTATGCGGCGATCACGTATCTCCGATTTCAGACACAACAATTTTAGCCTCTGCAGGAGCGCAGTGCAGCCATATCGATCATGTATCAACGCAGATGCCGTATGCGTTACTGGTTGCGGCAATGAGCTTAATCGGTTATCTGGCTGCCGGATTTACCGGTTCCGGATGGATTGGGCTTGTGGTTGGAGCCGTTTTACTGACAGGCTTTGCGATTGTGATGACCGGAAAATGCAAAAAAGAAAGAATGTCGAAAGAAACAAATGCCTAAATGGACATCCCCGTCAGACGGAAATGATGCGATCTGACGGGGATATATTTTCTTGGACAAACCGGCTATTCGCGCACGGTGCGCAGGGTTAAAAGCTTTTCCGTGACCTCAATGGTAAGCTGAGGTACGGTCACAAGGCCGTGCTCATCCGCAGTTACGAGGCCGGACTCGTCTGC
>JAGAPO010000079.1 GCA_017623215.1 Lachnospiraceae bacterium
GATTTCAGAGGTGTTACCATTACAATCTAAGCAGAAAGACAGGATAGTGAATTCCTCACCGTCCTGTCTTTTTTCTGAAATTATTATACACTATTTTTCGGAGAAATGCAAGCCTTGTAATTCTCCCCGATTTTGGATAAACTGATGGCTATAGTTATGTGAGGAGGAGAGTTATATGAAAGAATCAATGGAAGGGTACCGGGATTCCGGCATCAGCGAAGAAGAATACCGCAAAGAAGAGTCTCATTTACAAATGGTGCTTGCAAAGCTTACAACCGCATCCGAGGAACTGCTCGGGCAGCTGACCGCCAAACAGCAGGAGATCGTTAAGATGAAGCAATACTACTGGGAGAACCTGAATGAATTCGATGAGTTTAAGTACGAGGATCTGACCAACCGCCAGATGATCGATGCGGAAATCGACGCCGCGGACGAACGCATGAAGAAATACCGGCTGTACGAAAAGCTGCTGGATTCCCCGTATTTTGGGCGGATTGATTTCTGCTATGAGGACGATGAGGAACCGGAGACTTATTATATCGGGGTCGGGAATTTTTCTCCGAAGAAGTCTGCCGAGCCCCTGATATTTGACTGGCGCGCGCCGGTTGCAAGCCTGTACTACGATTATGACAAAGGCCCCGCTTCTTTCGACGCTCCGGCCGGAACCATCTCCGGAGAGATTACCCGGAAGATGCAGTATAAGATCGCGCGCGGTCAGCTGAATTATATGATGGAGAGCGACATTAAGATTGATGACGATATTCTCGTGCGGGAGCTGAGCCTTCACGCGGATGCAAAGCTGAAAAGTATCGTATCCACCATTCAGCGTGAACAGAATCAGATTATCCGCAACCGCAGGGATCGTATTCTCATCGTACAGGGAGCGGCCGGTTCCGGAAAGACCTCGGTTGCCCTTCACCGCGTCGCCTATCTGCTTTATAATAACAGAAGGGAGCTGTCTGCGAAGAACATCCTGATTCTCTCCCCGAATACCATCTTCTCGGATTATATTTCGACGATTCTTCCCGAGCTTGGAGAAGAAGCCGTCTCCGAGATGAGCTTTGACGATCTCGCGGCAAAGGAGCTTGCCGGAATTACCCGCTTTGAAAGCCGGTGCTCCCAGCTGGAATACCTGCTCACAAGGCCGTATGATGCCGAGGTCCGCAGCGCAAAGCTTCGAAAAATTGCCTCCCGCGGCAGTCTCGCCTTTTTAAAGAAGCTGGAAGCCTATGTTGAAAAGCTTGGAACCAGCCTTGTCAATTACCGCGATCTCAGCTATAAAAAGGTATTCCGCGAAGCCGATACCGTCCGCATCCTGTTCGAAGAAAAGTTCTGCCTGGTTCCGCTTCTGAAGCGCATGCAGGTGGTTGCCGGTTATATTGTTGATGAGGAAGAGACTCTGACCGGCAAGGAGCTTGATGTCATTGAGGCAGGCGTGATCGAGCGCAAGCTGACAGAGATGTACCGCACCACGGATATCCGCACCCTGTACGCGCAGTTTCTGCTCGAAGCAGGCGAAGAGTCGCACGATATCTTCTCCGGAATGATCGACTACGAGGATGTCTATCCGCTGATATATATGAAGCATCTTCTGTTCGGAAGCTCTGCGGATTCGGATATCCGCCACCTGGTAATCGACGAAATGCAGGATTACACGCCGGTCCAGTATGCGCTAATCCGCCGCATGTATCACTGCCCGATGACCATTCTCGGAGACAAGGCACAGGTCATGGACGCTGCACCCTCCCAGGTATTAACCGTTCTTCCTGAGCTGTTCGGCGAGACCGCCCGTTTGATTACGCTGGATAAAAGCTACCGCTCCACTTATGAGATCGCTTCCTTTGCCGGACGCATCATCGGTCAGACCGATGCCGCGTATTTTGAACGCCACGGAGAAGAGGTGTTCACCGCAGGCTATACGGATACCGCGTCCATGTATCAAAGCATGCTTAAGCGAATTGCAGCAGAACAGAACACCTGTGATACCACGGCCATCATCTGCCGTACTGCTGCCGAAGCGCACGCAGTCTATGAGGCCTGTAAAGACTCTGCACCGATGACTCTGCTGACAGAAGATACTGCCGCTTTCCAGAAAGGCATCGTTGTAACTCCATTCTACCTGGCAAAGGGTCTGGAGTTCGATTCCGTGCACATTCCGGGCGTTACCGCGCAGGCTTACGAGAACGATTTGGATCGCCAGGCGCTCTACATTGCGTGCACCCGTGCGCTGCACCGCCTTTCGATATACTATGACGGAGACAAAAGCGTTCTGCTGCCGGAATAATTGGACAGCGGCATTTTGGCGAAATCTGGAATGAGCGCCAGAACCGGAACGCTCTGGGAATATAAGATGGTTTATGGAAGCCTGAATCACGGCTTTGCATCGTATGCGGCGCTGGCGCTGTTGCTTGCGGATCAGGCGTGTCAGGATTAATTAGGAGGAACAATTGGAATAGGATTATCAATTTAATTTACTAATCCTATTCCAAACATCGATTACATTAATTATATTTTATCTTAACTTCTTCATTGCTTTCTTTAAATAAAGTTTTCGAAATCGACCGAATTTCTTCTATAGAAAGCTCTTCAAGTTCTTCCCCATTTTGTTTTTTTGCAAACTCATCTATTATTCTATTGGAAGCCAGGGAATGTCCATTGTTCATTTTGGAACTATCAGCTTCATAAATAAATTGCTTTAGAAGATTTCTTTCCCTCGAGTAAATTAGCTCTACAAGTTTTGCCCTGTATTCCAGATCCTCGGATGACATATTTTTATAATTTAATTGATCCATTGCATGTTGTGCTTCATGTTTCAACAAAGAAACCTGAAAGCTTTCATCTTTCAAATTATAAGATTCCTTTATACAATTTATGATTCCGTCACCATCGACCCAGCCCCCTGTACCAACCTCACCAAAGGAAATATAATCAATCCAGCCTTTAGAAATAAAATCACTCAAAAGTATTACTGTATATTCCTTCATTCCATCCTGCAGCTCTACATCATATTTTTTTAACTCTGTTTTTTTCCAAATGTATGGCCCAAAATATCCGCCTGTCTTTCCGCCCAAAAATTGGAATGAACTACTATGAAATGCTTCCGCAATTTCATTTTCTTCTATTTCACGGAATTCAATCTTTTTGTTCTTCATGTTGAAAAAATGGAAAAACCGATTTTTCATATTTTCTGCAGCTTTTTCTGCTTCTATATTAAGGTAAAAGACTTCTCTGTAATATTTTTGATAGATGATGAGTATTTCATTTAGACGGTCATCAATTTCAAAAGTAGAATATTGTTCTTTTTCAAATACTGATATGTATTTATTATATAATTCTATCCGATCAGCAAATTGCTTTAAATATTTGACGGCACCATTTAAATTGCCCTTTACAAGCTCTCCATAAAAAATATTTTTATTAAATTCTATACTCATTCTTCTGTGCCTCTTTAAACTTTCATTTATAATACTAATGTCAAGAGCAGGTTTGCCCGCCCTTGACATTAAAAGTGATAACAGAATAGCCGCCGAAACTCACAATATGCCACTTTCTGTCTGCGAGGTTCTTATCAAAGAACTTTCTACATCATACTAATCGACTCAATCGCCACACTTCCGCCGCGCACGACCTCAATATCCTTGAAGTTATCCCGAATCAGTGCAATCAGGCTGTCATTCCTCTGCTCGGTCTGTACGCACTGGAGCAGAACATTCTCCATATCACAGTCAATCACAGCTGCTCCGAACGCCTGTGCAATCCGGAAGATCTCCTCTCTGTCCTCCTTTGCGGGGCAGGCAACCTTGATATACAGCAGTTCGTTCCGATGAATCGGAATACTCGTAAAATCAATTACCTTAATAACCTCCACACAGCGGTTGAGCTGCTTCTTAATCTGCTCAAAGGTCGCATCATCACTGATAACGCCAATCGTCATTCTCGACACCGTCGGGTCCTCGGTCGCCCCCACGGTCAGACTGTCCAGGTTATAAGCCTTTGCGGAGAACAGCCCCGCCACCTTTGCCAGAACACCGGAATAGTTCTCTACATATAAAGAAATCCATCTTTTTTTCATATTCTTATCTAACCTCCGTTCGTGTCAACTTTTTCACTAACCAACATGCCAGAGCCACTTCTTAACTTATTCAAGAATCATATCCGTAAGCGGCTTTCCGCCCTGTACAATCGGATATACCATATCCTTGCGATCGATAATGAATTCAATAATGGTCGGTCCCTTCGTATTCTGCATCGCTTTTTCGAATGCAGGCGCAATCTCTTCTTCCTTCTCAACCCGGATTCCCATCGCATCATACGCCTCGGCAAGCTTTACAAAATCCGTAGAATACGGCGGGCACTTGCTGCTTGGGCCTCCGCATTTGGTATCGCATCCCTTTCTCCAGCAGGTGCATACGCTCGAATAATGTCTTGAGTAGAACAGCTCCTGAATCTGACGAACCATTCCAAGATACCCGTTGTTCATAATGCAGATGATAACCGGAAGCTCATGCGCAACTGCGGTTGCCATCTCCTGAATATTCATCTGCATGCCGCCGTCGCCGGAGATACAGATAACCGGCTTATCCGGATTGCCGAGCTTCGCTCCAATTGCGGCAGGCAGACCGTAACCCATCGTGCCCATTCCGCCGGAGGTCAGCAGCTGCTTGCCCTTCGTCAGCTCCAGATACTGCGTCGTCCACATCTGATGCTGACCAACGTCCGTAACCACGATGGATTCCTTAAATGTCTTATTAATATATTCAATCACCGTCTCCGGACATACTCCTCTGGCCGGCTTCATTCCAAGCGGGTGCTCCGCCTTCCAGCCCCGGATTATCTCCATCCACTCATCGGTATCACATCTTTTATTGTACTTCAGCATTGCGGCAAGCGCTTCTCCCGCGTCCGCTACAATCGGAATATCCACCTTGATATTCTTCGAAATCGCCGCGGAGTCAATATCAATATGTACAATCTGCGCATTCTTCGCAAATTCACTGATCTTGCTCGTTACGCGGTCGGAAAAACGGGTTCCGATCGAATACAGTACGTCGCACTCACTTACCGCCATATTCGCTGCGTATTCGCCATGCATTCCGAGATTGCCGATATAATACGGATGATCCGTATCGATCGCACCCTTACCCATGATCGTTGTAACAACCGGAATCTTTGTCTCCTCCACGAACTGCGTCAGCAGCGCGCCCGCTCTCGCGATATTCACACCGCCGCCGATCAGCATCAGCGGCTTCTTCGCCTTCCAGAGAAGCCCCATCGCTTTTTTCAGCTGTCCGATATGAACGCCGGTGCTCGGCTTATAGCCGCGGATGTTCACTTCCTTCGGATACTCGGCGCTTCCCATCTCAACCATGAGATTCTTCGGAAGATCAATGACAACCGGCCCCGGCTTCCCGGTTCTTGCAATATAAAATGCCTCCTTAATCACACGTCCCAGATCTTCTCTGTTCTTCAATATCATACCGAACTTGCAGATGCCGCGGGTCATTCCGATGATATCAACCTCCTGGAATGCATCATTTCCGATAAGATGCAGCGGCACCTGGCCGGAGAAGCATACTAACGGCACGCTGTCATAATATGCAGTTGCAATACCGGTTACCGTATTCGCTGCACCGGGACCGCTCGTTACCAGGCAGACGCCAACCTTGCCCGTCGAACGCGCATACCCGTCCGCTTCGTGAATCAGCGCCTGCTCGTGTCTGGGCAGAATTACCTCGATTCCATCCTCCTTATACAGCTCATCGAAGATATCCGTCACCATTCCGCCCGGATACCCGAATACCGTATCAACGCCCTCTTCCTTTAATGCTTTTACAAAAAGACTCGTTCCTTTTAACTGCTTCATAATGATAGACCTCCTATTCTTTTCCCGCTAATCAACTCACACCCGGCTGCAAACGAACCAAAACCGCCAGGCACAACCTTCTTTTCATGCTAATCTCCATTCCGAGAACGTCACAAATCTGTGTGTGAGAAATCCCACATCCGTGCAAGTTCTCACGCTATGATCCAAAAACGCCCCAAGCTTTCGATAAGCTTAGGGCGAATCTATCATCCGTGTTACCACCTAAATTCGGAGATTGCTCTCCGCACTCTGCCGATACAGAAAACCCTCTTTCCGGGCTCTCGATATCGCTCCCGTTGTAACGTCTGGGATTGACGTTGAAGCCTACTTAAGACAATCCTCAGCCCTGCGCCTCTTCCTTCTTATCCTGCGAAGCTTCCTTCTGCCATGCGCCTGCGGCTGTCACACATCGTCTGTTCAGTCCACTGCTCGAGGGCTACTTCCACATATCCTCCCTGAAGATTCTCACCGGCCATCTTCTCTCTGGGAAGGAGCAATATCTGTACTACTCCCTGTCACTGCATTTCACTAAATAATTAATTTAACATAGTATAGCAGATTCGGAGGCGGAATGTCAATCCTATTATTTACTTCTTGTTTGAAAATTTGCGTTTGCATTGACATTTTCCATCGCCCTGTGCTATAATTTCCCTATCAATCACAGAAAGGGTGACAGGATGATTCGCTAATCCACAGTTTCGTAAGGCAATATCACACGACATTCCGCTGTCGGTCTGCCATTGCTTCTCCGGGTATCTTTTGGGGTTCGGGCAGTCTGCTGCAGTGCTATTTTATGTTGCCGAAATCTGGATTCCGAACGATTCTCCTTTCCCAGTCTGTGTCCTCTTTTAAGACTGCCCGTCTGCACGCGCAATCACAGGAAGCTTCCTGCTCCTGGATATGCCTGTGCCCGGATTCGGAATCTGATTTCGACCTGTTCGGAATTGGATTTTTTTATTTTACCGGAAGAATGGAGGCCCATTTATGCTGCAAATAAGGAATTTGACGATTACTCATACCAAAGATTTAAGAACGATATTAAAGGATTTTACGTTCGCCTTAAATCCCGGCGATAAAGCTGTTATCATCGGTGAGGAGGGCAATGGAAAGTCCACTCTGCTCAAATTAATCTACGACGCTTCGCTTGTGTCCGGCTATGTCGAATATACCGGAAGTGTATTTACCGGGAATGATACGCTTGGGTATCTGCCCCAGGAGCTTTCCCCGGAGACCAAGTCGCTCACGGTCTATGAATACTGTCAGCGACTGCCCTCTTTCTTCGACCGGAGTCCGAAGGATCTGTCTGCAATTGCCGCGCCCCTTGGACTTTCAGCTGATCTGTTCTATTCGGATCAACGAATCGGGACGCTCTCCGGCGGCGAGAAAGTAAAGCTCATGCTGGCCTGCCTGTTAATTGAGCGGCCTGATATTCTGCTGTTAGACGAGCCCTCGAATGATCTTGATCTGGATACGCTGATCTGGCTTGAGACCTTTATCAATACCTGCGGGCTTCCGGTGCTCTACATTTCCCACGATGAGACGCTGATTGAAAAGACTGCGAATGTTGTCATCCATCTCGAACAGCTCAGGCGCAAGACAGAGCCTCATCATACAATTGCCCGGGTACCTTATGCTCAGTATGCTGCCGAGCGCAAGCACCGTCTGGCCCATCAGGAGCAGGTTGCCAGAAAGGAACGCGAGGAATACAACAAGCAGCAGGAGAAGTTCCGCCAGATCATGCAGAAGGTCGAATACCAGCAGTCCACAATCACCAGACAGAACCCGCACGGAGCCGCCCTGCTTAAGAAAAAGATGAAATCCATTAAATCGCAGGAGAGGCGCTTCGATAAGGAATATGAATCCATGACCGAGATTCCGGAGACCGAGGATGCAATCTTTATTAAGTTCAGTGAGAACGCGAGTGTTCCGAATTCCAAGAAGGTGCTGGATTATGCGCTGGACGAATTGCGGATAGAGGACGAAGGTTCCTCCCGTCTCCTCGCCCGGAACATCCGCCTTCGCGTCACCGGACCGGAAAAGATCTGTATTATCGGGAAGAACGGGACCGGAAAGAGCACACTCATCAAGCGCATTGCCGCAGAGCTGCTTACCCGCACTGACATCCATGCGGCTTACATGCCGCAGAATTATGAGGAGCTGCTCGACTTTTCCGTTACACCGCCCGAATTCCTTGCAACGACCGGTGACAAGGAGGAGCTTACCCGAATCCGCACGTATCTTGGCAGTATGAAATACACCGCTGACGAGATGGATCACCTTGCCTGCGATCTGTCCGGCGGCCAGAAGGCCAAGCTTCTGCTCTTAAAGATGAGCTACGATGGCTGCAATGTTCTCATCCTCGATGAACCGACCCGCAACTTTTCTCCGCTGTCCGGGCCTGTGATCCGTGAGGTGTTAAGGAATTACCGCGGTACGATTATCAGCATTTCACATGACCGAAAATATATGGAGGAGGTCTGTAATACATGCTATGAACTGACTCAGGAGGGATTATGTCTGCAAATCTGAATGAACTGCATTTTGAACAACGAAGTCTCCGTTTTCCCTTCTGCATATACAATATGCGCTCGGATATGTACGTTCACGCGCATATCGAGTTCGAGATCCTGTATGTGCAGGAAGGCAGGATACGACTTTATGTAGATGATACCCTGCGTCAGGTAAATGCAGGGGAAGCCATTGTGATCAACTCCGGAAGCATCCATTTCGGATTCGCATCTCCGGATGCAAGATATCATGCATTGCTGTGCGGAGATCAGCTTTTCTTAAAGAATTCAGCGGAACCGGACCTTGCTGTTTTTTCCAGAATTATGCAGGGGGAGCTTCGATTTACCAGGGAAATCATTTGCGAGGAACGCTCGCCTCAGCTGCTTGCGGTAATCCGTCAATTATACGAATTATTCCGATCAGAGGAGCCCTTCTGGAGATTGCAGGCAGTGGCCGCCTACTACTCCTTTGCCGCGCTGTGCCTGGAAACTGGATTCTTGAGCGAGACGCCGCTTTCCCAGTCGGAGCCCGGAACGATGCAGAAGAATATTTCGTTGTACATTCAATTTACCCGCCATGTGCATCAGCATTACATGGAGACGCTGAGTATTCCGGATATTGCAAAAGCTCTGAATGTCAGCGAGTCCAGGTTATACAAGGTGTGCCGCACGATTCAGGGGTATTCTCCGATCGAATATGTGAACCGATACCGCCTGACTCGCGCGGTACAGCTGCTGAAGGCGGGCGATGCCCCCATAACGGAGATCGGGTTATCCTGCGGATTCGGCAACGTCAGCTATTTTATTGCAAGATTCAAGGAGTTCTACGGTATTACGCCGTATCAGTTCCGCAGAGAAAATACGGAAAAGTGATATTTTTTGAATGATTCCTGCAAGTATTGCCAGAAAAAACATGATAATATCTTTTTATCCATATTTCTTAAGCAAGGAGGATTATCTATGACTTTAGCGGATATGCAAAAGCAGGCAATCCATGGCTGGAACACGTGGTACAGCGAAAGTGTTCTCACGCACGTGTTACTCCCGTATGGATTTGCCGTCAATCTCAGTTTACGAAGGGCCGGAAACGGTGCCGTACTGCGCGCCCCGCTGATCACCCGAGAGCCGAACGTCCGTGTCGATGTGCGCAGCTGGGACGGAAGCTATACCTGTCTTCATATCAACCACGACAATGTACGCATGAAGGTCGAAAGTGCGTCCAAGGACGGCCAGCAGGTGATTCTGGTTACACCGGAAGGCTGTTATAATACCATGGAGCAGCTGATTGTGGAGATCTGTTTTCTCTGGGGGCGCGAGGGCTGCCTGACAAAGGAGAACGGACAGCTTGCCGGTATCTGTCCTGACGGAACCCGTATCCCCCTGTACTCCAACTCGAATCCCATTCCCTGTTTTCTTCCGGAAGTGCTGCTTCCCTCACAGGTATTCACCCTGGATACTCCCGTTGTGGTATCCACCGTTCCCTGCAGGACATTGGAAGCCCGCGCTATTATGGATGAAGCGCGCGCGGCTGTCCTTCAGGAGGCTTCCGGTTACGGCGCTCACATCGAGTCCTTTCAGGCCATCCAGAACTGTCTTGGCTGGAACCTGATCTATGATCCTGTCAAAGATCGCCCCTGCGCGCCGGTGTCGCGCAACTGGAATCGCGGCCTTGGCGGAAGACTGTTCTGCTGGGATACGTTCTTTGCCGCCCTGCTCTGCTCCCTCGGAAGCAAGGAAATGGCATATCTGAACATTAAAGCGATACTGGATGAGGCATCTGCGGAGGGAATGATTCCAAACGCATCCGATATCAATGGGAATTCCAATAATTCTCAGCCTCCTGTCGGAAGCATGGTTACCGAACATATCTGGAGAAAATACGGTGACGACGAGTTCCTGCGCGAGGTTTATCCAAAGCTTCTGGGCTGGAATACCTGGTATACCAATAATCGGATGACCAAAGAGGGGTATCTGTGCTGGGGAAGCAACGGCCCTCAGAACCTGTCGAACAAATCCGCTCAATTACATACTGCGAAATGTGAATCCGGGCAGGACAATTCCCCCATGTATGATGACGCGGTATATGATCCCGAGACAGGTCTGTGCAGGATTGCCGACGTCGGTCTTGCCGGTCTCTACATCAAGGACTGCCGAAGCCTGATCGCAATGGCCAAAGCCGCAGGACACCCGGAAGATATCCCGATGCTGACCGCACGCATGGATAAGGCAGAGGCCGCTTTGCTCACTCTGTGGAGCGAAGAAGACGGAATCTTTGAGAACCGCGACCTTGTCACGGGTGAACTTGGCAAACGTCTGTCGCCCACTAATTTTTACAGCCTGTTCTCTTTCAAAGTGACGGAGGAACAGAAACGATCTATGCTGGAGCGTCATCTGCTGAATCCCGATGAGTTCTGGGGAGACTATGTTCTTCCCGCCATCAGCAAGAACGATCCGGCTTTCCCCGAGCAGAATTACTGGCGCGGACGCATCTGGGCTCCGCTGAACGCAATCGTCTACGAAGCGTTAAAGGATGCCGGACTGACCGACGCTGCAAAGCAGCTCGCCCAAAAGTCGGAGCAGCTTTTCCTGATCGAATGGAGAGAGCATCGTCATGTTCACGAGAATTACTGCGCGATTGACGGTCTTGGGTGCAGTGTTCGCCAGAGCGACCCGTTCTATCACTGGGGTGCTTTGCTTGGATATCTTGCAATTGATGCGGAACGCCTGTAAGAATCATTCC
>JAGAPO010000080.1 GCA_017623215.1 Lachnospiraceae bacterium
AACAAAAAAGGGATATACCTTGTATATCCCTAATAGTATGTGCGTATTGGTTGAAAGAAAACTAACAGTTTTTGCTATGCTTTGCAAGCGTTTTCATCTCTCTTGCGCTCTCGAGTACCGTGTCTGTGATGACCGCGCCGCCGAGAATTCTGGCGATCTCCTCTACGGAACCGTCCCAATCAAGCGGCTTAATCGAAGTCCTTGTACTCGCTCCGTCCGATTCTTTTTCTATAATAAAATGCGTATCTGCCATCGCCGCGATCTGAGGCAGGTGGGTGATACAGATCACCTGATGTGTTCCCGCAATCACGGCAAGTTTCTCCGATACCTTCTGCGCGGTTCTTCCGCTCACTCCGACATCGATCTCATCGAATATCAGAGTCTCAATCTCATCCTTATCCGCAAGCACGGACTTGATTGCAAGCATGATTCTCGAAAGTTCACCGCCGGATGCGACCTTGGAAAGCGGGCGCAACTCTTCTCCGGGATTGGTTGAGATATAGAACTGCGCGTCATCGACGCCGTTCGCTGTATACGCCGTATCCGGCGCAAATACCATCTCAAAGCGCACATCCAGGAAGTTCAAATCAATCAGAGCCTTCTTCATCGTCTCAGATAAGAGCTTCGCTTTTTCTTTTCGAATCTCAGAAAGCTTGGCGCACGCTTCTTTCAATTCCTTTTCCTTTTTTGCCGCCCTGTGCCGCAGTTCGGTTAAATAGGTATCATAATCAAGCAGGCGTTCCCGCTTTTTTTTGCTTTCCTTCAGATACGTGAGCACATCCTCAATCTCAGGACCATATTTGGACTTCAGGCGCCCAAGCAGATCCAGGCGCTCTTCCACCTCGGCAAGCTCTTCGCCGCAGTCAGAGATATCGGATATGTAATCGGAGATATCCCGGTTGCAGTCATTCATTAGGCTTTCCATATCCATCAGCTGCGAATAGATTCCCTCTAATGAGGAGTCATATTCGACCAGCTTCGACAGAACTCGAACGGCCCGTCCCAGCTGCTCCGCCGCTCCGCCGTCCTCTCCGGTGAACCTGCAGATCGAACTCATTCCCTGCGCCAGCTCCGCCGCATTCGACAGTGTCCTATGGCGCGCAAAAAGCTCCTCGTCCTCGCCACTTACCAGCTTTGCCGCCTCAATCTCGGATATCGCGAATTCCAGGAACGAGAGGGTTCTCATTCGCTCCTCCTCGTCAATCGATGCGGATGCGAGCTCTTTCTTAACCGCGGTATATTCTTCATAGCAGGTGCGAACCCTGCTCTTCACATCGCCTGTCAAATCTCTGGCAAACCGATCCAGAAGTTCCAGATGCTTCGCCTTATTCAGAAGGGACTGGTGCTCATGCTGTCCGTGAATATCGATTAATAAGGCGCTTACCTCCCGCAGTACCGCTGTCGTAACGGTCTCTCCGTTCAGCTTTGCCGTCGTTCGACCATTCGCCATGATACGCCTTGTAATGATAATGTCTCCGTCCGGGCAGTCGATTGCAAGGCTCTCCATCTTCTTAAGAAGCGCCTCTTCTTCCGTGTGAAAGACAAGCTCGACCAGCGCATAGTCCGCGCCCTTTCTGACAATCTCCTTTGATACTTTTCCGCCGAGGCAGGCGTTAATGGAGCCGATAATAATCGACTTACCTGCGCCGGTCTCTCCGGTTAGAATATTCAGATTGTCACCGAAGTATACTTCCTCTTCCTCGATAATCGCAAAATTTTTAACATGAAGACTAACCAGCATTCCTCTGCCTCCCCTCTGCGAGCTGAAGGATTAATCCTCTTCTTCCTCCGGAGCATTCCAGTTATGGTAAACTTCCTGCACGTCATCGTCCTCTTCCAGCAAATCGAGCGTACGATTGATGTTCTTGATATCCTGTTCATCTGTCAGATCAACCCATGTCTGCGGAATCATCGTAACTTCCGCCTGTGCCATCGGGATGCCTGCGGCCTCAAGCGCGTCACGGACAACGCCCATGGAATCCGGATCGGTCAGAATCTCAAAGCTGTCATCTTCCTCCGAGAAATCCTCTGCTCCCGCATCCAGAGCTGTCATCATCAGCTCGTCCGCGTCTCCTTCGTACTCTTCCTTATCAATGATGATCTGACCCTTTTTATCGAACATAAACGATACGCAGCCCTGTGTTCCGACATTGCCGTTCCCCTTGGTAAATGCGTTGCGGACATTCGCAGCGGTACGATTCTTATTATCGGTCAGCGCCTCAACGATGATCGCGGTTCCGTTCGGACCGTAGCCCTCATAGCTTACGAATTCGTAGTTCACTGCGTTCGCGTCACCTGCTGCCTTCTTAATGCTTCTGTCAATCGTATCATTCGGCATATTGTTGGCCTTTGCCTTCGCAATAATATCCTTCAGACGGCTGTTGTTATTCGGATCAGCGCCGCCCTCCTTTACTGCAACTGCGATCTCACGGCCAATCTTCGTGAAAACCTTACCCTTTGCCGCGTCGTTCTTCTCTTTTTTATGCTTAATATTTGCAAATTTAGAATGTCCTGACATACCATTCTCTCCTTCTTAAAAATTCATTTCTCGTAATTATATCACGATCTTTTTCCGATGTAAAGTATAAGAAATCAGCTGTTCCCTCAAAAAGAAACGAATTGTTTCCTTCCAGGCGACTCCGCCGGACTTCCTCCAGACTGCTTGTGTATGCCTATTCAGCTCTTTACCAGACGATCAATCTTCTCCATGACATGCGCTGCTTCCTCCACTGTCCGTACCGCGCACATAATTGTGTCGTCTCCCGCGATACAGCCGACCACTCCCTGGAAATGCATCGCGTCAATCGCTGCCGCAACCGCCATCGCCATTCCGGATACGGTCTTGACTACCACCAGATTCTGCGCAAGATCCACGGACAGATAGCCTTCCTTCAGAACTCTCACATACTTTTCGCCAAAGCTGCTCTCTTTCTTCAGCGCAGCATATTTCTGCCGTCCGTTCTCTCCCGGAACCTTGGAAAGCTTTAATTCCCTGATATCTCTGGATATCGTCGCCTGCGTTACATTGTAACCGGCCTGCATCAGCAGATCCGCCAACTCCTCCTGCGTCTCCACGTCATGCCTGGCAATCAGCTCAATAATCTTACTCTGTCTTCCAACCTTCATAAATCCTCTCATTCCGCCGCCCGGACAGCCTTCTAATCAGTGAGGAACTCCTGTGCCGCCATGGACACCCCGGATTCCCGGCTTTCCCTACAGCTTGGTTCTTAAAATATCAAAAAAGCTTCGGTCCTTCCTTCTGACCAGCTTTGCTGTCCTGTCCGAACGCCGGATTACGATGCGTTCTCCGGTCTTAAGACGAATGGCATCCTTTCCGTCCAGCGTCGCAAACGCTTCTTCCTCCAGCGTCTTTTTACTCTCCTTCACAAGAATCGTTACCTCATCCTCCGCGGATATTGCAATCTCTCTGTTGTTGATGGAATGCGGGCAAATCGGCGTAACCAGCATCAGCTTCGCTCCCGGCATCACAATCGGTCCGCCGGCTGATAAATTGTATCCGGTCGATCCGGTCGGTGTCGCGACAATCACGCCGTCTCCCCTGTATTCGTTCAGCAGCTCCCCATTTACATAAACTTCCGCACATATCAGTCTGGAATAGCCGCTTCTCGTTACTACAACATCATTCAGGGCACGCCCTTCAAAAAGCTTCTGCTCCTCGAAATAGATCTCCGAGTCAAGCATCATCCTCTCTTCAATGCGAATCTCATCCTCGAACAACAAATCGATCGCCCGGAACGCATCCTGCTTCTCAGTCTCCGCAAGGAACCCCAGTGTTCCCAGATTAATTCCAAATATCGGAACAGCTCTGTCCGCCAGGTCCGTCGCCGCGCGAATGATCGTCCCATCGCCCCCAAGGACAATCGCGCATTGTACATCCTCCGGAATTCCGGCCGGATCAGTATACGCTCCGTCCGCTCCAAGGCTGCCATCCAGCACCTTGCAGCTTCCGCCTTTCTTTCTGATATAGCTTACAAGTCCGTCCGTAAATACGAGCCCCTCGTCTTTTCCGCGATTTGTAATAATACAAAATCTGTTCATGACTCTCCTTTTTCTTACAGTTCGCCGTGTGCCGCCGCTACAATCTCCTTCACTCCGGCCAGCATCTCTTCCCAGGTTCCTTCGGCCGCAGTCTGCTTTTTCGCATGCAGAAGGTATTCGATATTCCCCTCCGGTCCCCGAATCGGAGAATGCGTCAGATGCAGCGGAGCAAAGCCAAGCTCCTTCGCATACGCGCACACCTTCTCGATCACTTCCTCATGAACGGCCGGCTCTCTTACGACTCCCTTCTTGCCGACCTTTTCTCTTCCTGCCTCGAACTGAGGCTTGATCAGGCAGACAATCTCGGCTTCCTCTTTCATCAGGGCGTATACCGGCGCAAGCACCAGGGTAAGTGAGATAAACGCCACATCAATGGATACAAAATCTACCAGCTCTCCAATATTCTCCTGCGTCACATACCGGATATTGGTCTGCTCCATGGATACAACCCTCTCGTCCGTCCGCAGCTTCCATGCGAGCTGATTCGTCCCAACATCAACAGCATATACCTTCACCGCTCCGTTCTGAAGCATACAGTCCGTAAATCCTCCCGTGGAGGATCCGACATCCATGCAGACTTTTCCGGTCAGGTCTAACCCATACTGCACAACCGCTTTTTCCAGCTTGAAACCGCCTCTGCTCACGTATTTCATCGGGACGCCCTTAAGCACGATGGATACCGTCTCCGGGAACATGCTCCCGGCCTTGTCCTCCCGCTGTCCCTCGACAAATACCTCTCCTGCCATAATAATAGCCTTTGCTTTCTCCCTTGATTCCGCAAGGTTCCGTTTTACGAGCAGAACATCCAATCTCTCTTTTGCCATAATTTCTCTCTTTCTCACACTGTCATCTTTTGAATCCTTTCCACGATACTTTCCGCGTCAAGACCCGTCTTTTTCTTTAATTCCGCCGGATTCCCATGCTCTAAGAATTCATCCGGCAGCGCGATATTCAATCTGCGAACCCGAAGATTCCTCTCTGTCAGGAAGGTATCCACAAGCTCGCCAAAGCCTCCCCGCTTTACATTCTCTTCCATCGTTACAACCAGGTCATGTTCCGGAATCAGCCGCATTATAAGCTCCTCATCCAAGGCATTTAAGAAGCGGACATTCACAAGCGTGGAACGAATTCCGTCCTGTGCAAGCAGCTCGTGCACCTGATGGCCGGTCTCAACCATGCTTCCTGCCGCAAGCAGCAGCACTCCGCTCTCTTCGGTAATCACCTCGCTTTTATTGCGCGCAAGCGGCTGTCTGTATTCGGACAGCCCCATATAGCAGGCTCCTCTCGGATACCGTACCGCCGCAGGGCAGCCAAGCTCTACCGCGAATTCTAACATATCCTCGAATTCCGCGCGGTTCTTCGGCGCCATAAGCACCATTCCCGGCATGTGGGACAGGTACGAAATATCGAAGATTCCCTGATGAGTCTCCCCGTCATTCCCAACGATTCCGGCGCGATCAATCGCAAATACAACCGGAAGCCTTCCCACGCAGACATCGTGCAGAATCTGGTCGTACGCCCGCTGCAGGAACGTGGAGTAGATCGCGACAACCGGCCGATAGCCGCCCGCTGCAAGCCCCGCCGCAAAGGTAACGGCATGCTCCTCTGCAATTCCCACATCAAAAAAACGCGAAGGATACTGCTTTTCGAACTCTGCCAGACCGGTTCCCTGCGGCATCGCCGCTGTAATCGCCACAATTCTGTCATTCTTCGCCGCAAGCTTTATCATGGTATCGGAAAATACCTGGGTATAGCTTACACCTCCGGAAGGCGCAAGCCGCTTTCCTGTCTTTATATCAAAAGGCTCGACTCCGTGATATTGACTCGGGTCTTTTTCCGCCTTGTCATATCCTTTTCCCTTCTGCGTAATCACATGTACCAGCACCGCCTTATCCGCGCGCGCTGCTGTCTCGAACGCAGTCTTCATCTCCTCCACATCGTGCCCGTCAATCGGCCCGATGTAGGTCAATCCCATCTCCTCAAAGAGCATTCCGCGAATCATCAGATGCTTTAATGAATCCTTGGAGCGCTTCAGCCTGTGCACAAGCTTCGTTCCGACTCCGGGAATCTTTGAAAGAGAGTTCTCAATGTCGCTCTTAAAACCGGTATACCTGGTATCGGTTCTGAGCTTTGCCAGATAATTGGCCATCCCGCCGACATTCGGAGCAATGGACATCGTATTATCATTCAGTACAATAATTAGATTCGATTTCATGCGGGCCGCGTTATTGAGCCCCTCATAGGCCATCCCTCCGGACAGCGCTCCGTCCCCGATTACCGCCACTACTTTATAATTCCCGCCGGAGAGATCTCTTGCCTTTGCGAGACCGCAGGCTGCCGAAATCGAAGTGGAGCTGTGCCCTGTGTCGAACGCATCACAATCGCTCTCCTTTCGCTTTGGAAATCCGCTTAAGCCTTCATATCGCCTCAACGTTGCAAAATCTCTCTTGCGTCCCGTCAGAATCTTATGTGTGTACGCCTGATGCCCAACGTCCCAGATTAACTTGTCCTCCGGAAAATTCATGGTCAGATGCAGTGCCATCGTCAACTCTACAACGCCCAGATTCGACGCAAGATGTCCGCCCGTTCTGCTGATCTGCTGGATCAGGAAACGGCGTATCTCCTTTGCAAGCTGCCTGTATTCCTCCGGCGCAATCGTTTTGATATCATTCGGTTCATTAATTCTGTCAAGAATCCCTGACATTTCTTCCCCATTTCTGCGCTGCTCTTTTATTACCCCCTCAGCTTTGCGCGCACAGCGCGGCCGCAAAGCCGTATTCCAAATCTCCTCTTACCAACGCGTACCTGACGCGGAAACGCCGCTTGGAAGAGCACCTTATTCCATTCTCATTTTTTTCTGGTTACCAGCCAGAACAGCAGAGCTCTTAAGAATTCGTTCTCTCTTCCCAGGCTGTCATACAAAGCAAGGGCGTGCTCCGCAGTCTCCTTCGCCTTTTCTCCCGCTCCGTCGATTCCAAACAGAGTCACATAGGTTGTCTTCCGGTTCTTCTCATCGCTGTGAATCGGCTTGCCAAGTTCTTCCTGGGTACTGGTTACATCCAGAATGTCATCCTGAATCTGAAAGGCCATTCCTGCCGTCAGCGCACATTCACCTACCACGGCAAGCGCTTCTTCATCCGCTCCCGCAAGGCATGCTCCGATCTGCATCGAAGCCTTTAACAGTGCTCCTGTCTTCAGCCGATATATGGTCTGAAGCCTATCAAGCGCCAGCTCACAGCCGGTCTCCTCGATATCAATCGTCTGTCCGCCTATCATTCCGTAGATTCCGGCCTCCCTGCCCAGAATCTGAATCGCGGCTGCCGCTCTCTTATATTCTGTCACATTCTCCGCCGCGTCAAACGCCTTCGCCGCTGTCTCGAACGCATAATTCAGCAGCGCATCCCCCGCCAGGATTCCCATGGCCTCTCCATACGCGGCGTGCGTTGTGAGCTTTCCTCTTCGGTACCGGTCATTATCCATTGCCGGAAGGTCGTCGTGCACCAGCGAATACGTATGTATCATCTCAATGGCCGCCATATACGGCTCCAGCATATCTCTTTTCACTCCGGCCTCTCCTGCAAAGAGCGCCGCCATCTCCGCCATCAAAAGCGGACGCAGTCTCTTGCCTCCGGCCATTACACTGTAATTCGCAGCCTCCATAACCCGCTTCTGATATCCTTCTTCGGCAGGCAGAAAACGCTTTACAATTCCGTCCGTCTGCTCTATCTTACGTGCAAGCTCTTTTTCAAACTCCATCGACTCCACCATCCTCCTCGAGAACAATCAGCTTCTTTTCCACCTTATCAATGGAATCATTGCAGTATTTCAACAGCTTCATTCCTTCCTGGTACAGAGAAAAGGAATCCTCCAGACTGATTTCATCCGTTTCGAGTCTTGCGATGAGCTGATTCAGTTCTTCCATCGCAGCTTCCAGTGTCTTTTCCTTCTTTGCCATATAATCCCTCCATGCCTGCCCTCTATCTGCAAATCCCGGCCATCAGGCACGGGGTTGTCATATAAAATCAAGGATCCTTCAACGGTTCTGCCTGTTGACTGTACGAACCGATATGACTTCAGCCGTAATCTCACCGTCCGTCACCGACGCATAGATCTTTTGTCCCGGCGCCGTCTTCTCCACCGAATTAATCATACGCCCTTTTTCATCCGCCAGATAAGAATACCCGCTCGTAAGCTTATCAAGCGGTGACTTTGCTTTCATCCGCTCTGCAAGCACCAAAAGCTCCTTGCGTTTGAGCAGCAGCCGCTGCTTCATCAGGCCGCTCAATCTGGTCTCCACATCGGAAAGCCGCTGCTTCTTCTGGTCCAGCTGATAGGCCGGGCTTAAATACTTTAACTGAATGGAAAGTCCGTTCATCCGGTTTCTGCAGTCCCGTAAGCGTCGGCTCATCGCGCGGAACAAAACCGCATGAGCATCTACCAGCGCTCCCTCGAGGAGCGATACCTCATTCACTGCGAGTTCTGCTGCTGCGGACGGTGTCGGTGCCCGCAGATCCGCCGCAAAATCTGCAATCGTGAAATCCGTCTCATGCCCCACCGCCGAAATAATCGGAGTCCGGCACTCATAGATTGCTCTCGCAACCCTCTCATCATTAAATACCCATAGATCCTCAACCGAGCCGCCGCCCCGTCCGACAATTATGGTATCCAGTCCCATCGCGTCCAGGCGCCGGATTCCTCTCACAATCGTCTCTGCCGCTCCCTCTCCCTGCACCCCTGCCGGGCACAGAATCAGCTGAACATATGGGTTCCTTCTTCCCGCAATATTCACCATATCCTGAATCGCCGCTCCTGTCAGAGCGGTTACGATTCCAATCGCCTTCGGATAGGCCGGAATCGGCTTCTTGTGAGCCGCATCGAACAGTCCTTCCTGCTCAAGCCTTGCTTTCAGCCGCTCGAATTCGGCAAACAAATCGCCCTTTCCGTCTTTTAGGATCTCATTCGCATACAGCTGATACCGGCCGCCCTGCTCATATACGCTGATTCTTCCCCTTACGACAACGCTTACCCCGTCCATAAGGCGAAAGGTAAGTCCCTTGCGCATCGAAGCAAACATCACGCAGGCAAGCTGCCCGTCCGCGTCCTTTAAGGTAAAATAGATATGACCGGAGGTGTGGTATTTGCAACCCGATACCTCACCCCGGATCGATATATAATTCAAACGATCGTCGCGCAGGAACAGATTCTTAATATACGCATTCACCTGTGATACCGAATAAATATCCGCCATAATGTTCTCCATTCCTCCGCCTGTAAAATTGGACTGCCATGTTCAGCGTTCCTTCATGCCGCATTCGGATGTCGGCTTCTTAGAGGTTCGCCCTGTACTTACTCGCTCTTCTCCTCCGGATCTGCCTTGACAAGCTTTGCAAGAACGCCGTTAATGAAGCCGCCCGAGGATTCTCCTCCGTATATCTTCGCAAGCTCAACCGCCTCGTTAATTGCAACCTTATCCGGAATATCCTCATCGCAGCGAATCTCAAATACCGCAAGACGCAGCAGGTTCAGATCCACCTTGCCCATGCGGTTCAGTCTCCAGCCGCTCGCAATCTGCGACAGCAGGACATCGATCTCTCCAAGCTTCCCCTGAATGCGGCGGAATCTCTCCCTGAGATACGCAATCTCCTCCTGGGTCGGAGGCTCATCCTCGAACAAAGCAGTCTCTCCGTCCGCAATCAGCTCCTTCTTGTGATAATACTTGCCGATCTGCTCAAAATACAGCTCCTCCTGCTCGGCCTGATCCACAGGCTCATGAAAATCCATGCAGAATAAAAGCTGGAACATATGCACTCTGATCTCTCTTCTCTTCATGTAGCTCCCATCCGCCGGCTCTGTCCCGGCTTTCTTTAATCAGTACTCTTTTGATTCCCGGACAGGTTCTTCCGCCCCGCCCGGACATACAGACGTCCTGAACGCGCTTCCAATCCGCACGCCGGATGCATTTCTTCAGACAGCAAAAACAGACCTCCTTTGTAAAAGGAAATCTGTCCTCGCTTCTTTTTACTTATTCTTTTCAACGCCGACTCCGACAATACGGATGTTGACCTCGGACACCTCAAGACCCGTCATGTTCTCGATCGCGCTCTTGACTCTCTCCTGAACCTGAGTGCAGGTCTTCGGAATACTGTAGCCGTACTCCATGGTTATGGACAATTCTGCGCGGACTCTTCCATCCTCGACAAATATCTTAACGCCCTTGGAAAGATTCTTGACGCCAAGCTTGGATATAATCTCCTTCGTTACATTGCCCGACATTGCCGCAACGCCCTTAACCTCTGTAGCCGCAAGGCCGGCGATTGTAGCAACCACGTCATCCGCAATCTTTACTTCGCCAATCTTGCCGATCTCTTCTTCCATATATCCATCATTCTTATCATGTTCCATGCTCATTCTGGTTTCCCTCCTGTATTCTATAAGTATTACCCTATTTTACCGTTCTGTATTCCATTATAACAAACTTATCCGCTTTTGAAAAGTGTTTTTCAATTCTTTCTCATTCACCGGTGATAACGGATGTAATTACGATGTCGGAAGCCTCCGCACCGGTCTTTCTTACCACAATATCCTCAATCTGCGCCACCTGCTGATCGGTGATCGCCTCCGCGTTCACTACGACATCCACCGAATCATCCAGAATCCGAACCACCACATCGGAAAATCCCTTTGCTTCCAGAAGCATTTCCGCTGCATTTTCTTTCTCGGCGATTGCGGTCAGCGCGATCATCTTATCGATCGCCTCCTGCTTCTGCTCCTCGCTGATATCCACGTTGGAAATCAGTTCCATTAACGATTCTTTATTCTTGGCCCTGGTCTGCTCTCTGGAAAGCTTCGCCGAGGCAAAATATCCGGCATCCAGCACCGTACTTGCAAGCACCGCTTCTCCCGGATTGCCTCCTTCTGCACCGCTTTGGGCGTCCCCTCCTGTCTGAGCCGTATCTTCCCCGCTCGCCGAGGCTATAGCTTCTCCGCTTGCCTGAGCCGAAGCCTGCGTATTATCCACAATTATCTCACCCGTATCGCTCACCGTGTACTGCGCATCTTCCCCGTATTCATCGGATATATCCGCGAATTCATCCGTATCCTCCAAACCGTCATTTGTCTGCGTGCTGCTGCCGTCCGCAGTCTGCATATCCGATTCCGCCATATGCGGATCGGTTGTGCCGCCCGTTCCGGACGCCAGCAGATTATCCGTCAGGCTTCCCGAGCCTCCCGCAATCTGGTTCTCCAGCTCCGCCGCGTCTGCAAGATTGGTGGAATCCGTGCCTACTCCCGACATGGTTCCCGCTGTGTCCAATAGGTAATCCGACCCGGAGGCGAGCTTTGCCGCCTCATCCAAATCGGCCTGATCCCTGGTAAAATTCAGATACCCGGCCACCGCAATCATAAGTGCCAGCGCCGTAACGATAATCTGGTTTTTCTTGAAAAGATTTTTCATGCTGCATCCCTCCAGGTTTTAGAAAACATTAATTTCCCATCTTCATTACTTTAACTTTATGCGCGGGTACTCCAAATAATACCTCGACTGCCTCCACTATTTCCGAAACAATTCCCGCGTCCCCTGCTCCCTGCGCAAGCACCACTACACCTTCGACCTCCGGTTCGATCTGTTTGATGACATAGGGAACTCCGTCCCCGACCAAAACGGTCTCTTCTCCCTGATCCTGCTCCGTAACGCTCCTTTGTCCCCCTTCTCCGTCGGACTCCACCGTCTCTCCATATGTATAGGGCGTATCCTTCAGCACAACCGTCTCAGCGGAGGATTTTAACGTGATCATCACCTCCACCTCTCCGATTCCCTTTACCTTTCGAAGCAGCGTCTCAAGACGTTCCTCCAGATATTCGGCCGCCTGTGCGGTACTGCTTCCCTGCAGAATGGACACTCCGGCGCTCTCCCCGCCCAATGCCTGAGCATCGGTAAGATTCGCCTGGCCATTGTCCGCCTGGCCCCCTTCCGCCTTCTCCTCCTGTTCTCCGGGCAGAGATAAAAAAAGCAGCAAAAGCCCTGCTCCCAGCATCAGAAGCAGTCTTGGCAGACCGATCTCTTTCAAAGTGATTTTCTTCTTTTCCACATTTCCACCATGCCTTTCTTATTCTTTGCCTGAGTGATAATCCGAACGGTAACGGCGCTTTCCTCCATACCATAGTATTCCGCCAGGTACCCGGCAAGCGCAATCTCTTCCGCCGTGCTGATCCGCTTCGAATCCTGTTCCGAATCCGTTCCAACCTCAATCCTCGCGATTTCAATTCGGCCAATCGAAACAGAGCCCGGTGGCTCAGACTGCAGCTCCGCTTCCGTCCCGTCTTCGCCTGAGAACGCTTCTACATAAAGCACGGTCAGCTTCCCGTAATCGTCGTCTGCCTGATCGGTCCCCATCTGTACGCGAACCTTTCTCGCCTCATACCCCTTTCTTTCGAGCAGTTCGGACGTCCGCTCCTTAATCGCCTCCTGATACTCCTTCATCAGCGCGTCCTCCCGCAGCTGCTCTCCGCCGGTGATCTCGGCGCTGTAGTCGTAGGACTCCGCAAAAAGATTGCTGATATCCAGATAATAAGAAAAATGCCCTTCCGAATCCAGCAGCTCCATCACCGGCCTGATTACGAGAAGAATCAACACAAATCCGCCGAATATCCGGATATATTTTCGGTAGCTGCTCCCGGCCGGAAGATGGTCCAGAATCGAAAGCAGCAAAAGGAAATATATAATTGTCTTCATCCAGGAAATGATTCCGCTCACATTCTTCCCTTCCTTTCCGCGCAGTCTTTCAGATCGTTCGAACCGCCATCGCCGCAATTGCCACCGCGATCAAAAAGAGTCCCGCGGCAGTCAGCAGAATATTTAAAAGCAGCCCGCAGGCTCCCGCGCAGGAGGACACCGCGCCGACCAGCCGTTTATCCGCCACCGGCTCGATGACAGCGCTTCCGATCTTTAAAATGGCGGTACTGACCAGCACCTGCGTGACCGGAACCGCGCAGATGACACAGATTGCAATCACTCCGGCCGCGCCGACCGCGTTCTTTAAAAGAGCGGCCGCACCGAGCACTGTCTGCGAGACTCCCTCGAGAATTCCTCCGACACCCGGAATCGCCCCGGCCGCCTTTACAAGCGCTGATTTTTTCAGCGCATCCGCAGCTGGAACAATCATTCCTTTGAGTCCTCCAAATCCAACCACAAGCCCCAGCATGACTTTAAGACACAATGTAACGATATCCCGAATCAGGCCCGCAAACTTCGATAAGAATGCCTCTCCGCTCATCTGGTTTGCAAGCAGCAGTGCCAGATAAAGGTTCAGCAGCGGAAGCAGCAGCTTTATCAGCACCACATCGGCAAGCGATATCAGCACCAGCGTTCCCTGATAAAATACCGCCCCCGCCGTCGTTCCTCCGCTTGCCGCAAGCACTGTCACATACGCCGGAAGCAGCGCCTCCATGAATTCCAGAAGCTTTGAAACCGTCTCGCCAACCACTCCCGCCGCCGTCAAAAATGCGGTTCCGAGCGTCCCAAACAGTGCAAGATAACAGATAAAAAAGCCCGTCTGCGCCGCCTGCCCGCTCTGAAAGCTCCCCGCAATCAGCGTAAATACCGCTGATGCCGCCGCAATCCCAATCACGCTTTGCAGCAGTACCTTCTTCTCCTGAAACTCCTCCCGAACGGCCGAAAGCAGCTGATCCAATATGCTGCGGAACAGCCCGTCATCCCCGCCCGATACAAGGTCTTCTACGGTTTCCCCAAAATCAAATTCCGTCTCCTCAATTGAGGCATCAATATCGGAATAATCCATCTCCCATTCTTCCTCCGCTGTGTTAAGTGCAGCTGCTGCGGAATCCACTCCTGCTTTCAGGAATTTCTCCGCCGCCAGTGCCTCCTCTCCCGGACTTCCAATCACCGCGGCAAGCAAAATTGCAAAGACTCCTATTCGCCCAAGACGGCTACGCCATTTTCTATTTCCCAAGCAAATTTCCAATCACCTCCGCCACGCTTATCACAACCGGCATCCCCGCTGCCAGCACCGCGAATTTCCCGGCCAGCTCAATCTGACTTCCGATTGCGGAGTAGCCGGCGTCCTTACACAGATTCGCCGCGAATTCCGCCGCGTATGTAATCCCGAGCATTTTCAGGAGAATCTTCAGATACTCACTATCTATTGCCGTATAAGAAAGAATCCTGTCGATTCCGTCCAGCACCGCCGTCAGCATTCCGACCCCAAAATAGAAGATCAGACAGCAGGCCGCAAGGCTGATAAGTGTCCCGTATTCGGATTTTCCATTGCGAAATTGGAGTGCGAGCACGACTGCCGCAATTCCCAGAAGTGCTATTTTTATCAAAACAATCCCTCCACTCTAACCTACATGCCTGCCGGCTGCCTTCGAACTTCTTTTTCTGCTACATTGAGAACAACTTCTGAATCGTCTCAAACAGCTCCGCTATGTAGGGCAAAATCCAGAACAGCACAAGAAGCAGCCCAGCGAGACTGGCCAGGAACGCCTGATCATCCCTCCCGGAGTGCTTCAGAACCTGATTCAGCACCGACACCAGAATGCCGACCGCCGCAATTTTAAATATCAGCTGGATATCCATAGCCTCATCTCTCCTCTCCTTCCTCCTTCTCACAGCAAAAGCACCGTAAGAAATACTCCTCCAAGCACACCGAGTGCCCGGCACAGATACATTCGGTCCTTTTCTTTTTCTGACGCCGCCGCGATTTCGCCGGACAGCCTCTCCGCCGCCAGCTCAAGCGTATTTTGCTGAAGCTGCACGTCCGCCACGCCAAGCATGTCCCCAAGCGACGCGACAAATTCTCTGTCCTTTGCATTCAGCGCCGTGCCTTTCAGAATCTCTTCCGTTCGCTGCCGCCAGATCTCATTCAGCGATACCCCCGAATACTCCAAAAGCTCCGCGGACACGACCCGGAAGAACTCGGCGAAGCTTCCCTCATGGTATCGGGCCAGCCTTGCAATCGCCTCCGGAAGCGTCGTCTTTGCAAACCGGATATCCCCCTTTAACATCATAAGGGCCTGCTCCAATTCCCGAAGCTCGCTTGTCCGCTGCCGGATGCGCTCCGCCTCATACCAGCCAATCGCGCTCGACGCTCCCATAACCAGCACACCTCCGATAACCTTAACCGCCAACATACAACGACGATCCCCTCTCATCATAGATTTCCTCCACCGTCCCGCGTCCGTGCGCGTCTCCAAGCATAATGTAGCGCTCAAACGTCCGCTGTCGGA
The DNA here is from genome assembly GCA_017623215.1 of Lachnospiraceae bacterium. Classification (GTDB taxonomy): domain Bacteria; phylum Bacillota; class Clostridia; order Lachnospirales; family Lachnospiraceae; genus Caccomorpha. The sequence continues at coordinate 15,304 of JAGAPO010000080.1, forward strand.
CAAGGTCCCCAAGCAAAGGTTTCTGCCTGATCTCATCCATGGAGCCTCCATGAACCGTAGCAATCAGCCGGCACCCGCATCCGATCGCATATCGAATCGCCGCAATATCCTCGGACAGCCCAATCTCATCCACTGCAATCACATCGGGCGCCATCGAGCGGATTAACATCATCATTCCCTCGGCCTTCGGGCAGCAATCCAGAATATCGGTCCGAATCCCCAGGTCATTTTGCGGAACCCCAAGATAACACGCCCCAATCTCTGAGCGCTCGTCCACCACGCCGACCTGCATCCCCGTCCGCTCCGCATTTCCGTCGGAAAGCTGGCGGATAATATCCCGAAGCAGCGTGGTCTTCCCGCAGCCCGGCGGCGAAATAATCAGCGTATGGCATATCGACTTCCCCCTCCACAGATACGGAAGCACCCTATCCGCGCATCCCTTCTTCTGATGCGACAGCCTGATATTAATGAACGAAATATTCTTCATACTCCTCACTCTTCCGCCGTCTAAAATCACCTTTCCCGCGATTCCAACCCGATGTCCTCCCGCAATCGTAATATACCCCTGCTTCATCTCCTCCTCAAACGCATACAGCGAATACCCGCCCACATACTCAAGCGTCTCGCACATTTCTTCTTTGCTCACTATGTATGCACTGTCCCGCTTCCGGTCCATTCTCCCGCTCCGACTCAAAAAGTACTCCCGATTATCATAAATCAGCAGCACCGGAGCCTGCACCCGAAGTCTGATCTCCTGCAGCTCCTCAAAATCCTCCACCGCCGTCTTTAAAAGTCCCCGAAGCCCAAGCGGAAATATCTTCAACAAATCCTCCCGTCTGCTCACCAGTCACCCATCCTTTCTCCAGCCTGTCCTTCCCTGCTCGCACCATCTGCTATGATCCAAATATATGGCTCCTACTCCCCAAATATGAATCAAACTTAACGCGAAATTATTCATCCGTTCTTCAAAAAAGTAGACTTCTCCCCAGAATTATGCTATACTGTGCCACAGAATGAACCACGAACAACATCATCCAAATCACAGAAAAGAGGACACACTATGGAATACGGATTAATCGGAGAAAAACTCGGGCACAGCTACTCAAAGCCCATACATGAAATGCTGGCAGACTACACCTACGAAATCTGCCCCTTAACGAAAGAAGAATTCCCCATCTTCATGGAAAAGCGCGAATTCAGGGCAATCAACGTCACGATCCCCTACAAGCGCGACGTCATCCCCTACTTAACTACAATCGACGAAAAAGCCAAATCCATCGGCGCGGTCAACACCATTGTAAACCATAACGGCAAGCTCCACGGCTACAACACCGATTACCCTGGCCTCTTATACTCTCTTCGCCACAATCACATCACCCTCGCAGGCCAAAAGGTCCTCGTCCTCGGCAACGGCGGTGCTGCCCAGGCCGTGTTTGCGATCCTGCGCGATGAAGGGGCCCGGGAAATCCTGACGGTCAAATACAAAGAGGAGCCAGGAACCATCACCTACGAAGAAGCCCGCGCTTACCACACCGACGCGGACCTCATTATCAACACAAGCCCCGTCGGAATGTACCCGAACACCGACCGCACTCCAATGGACCTGACCCCCTACGAGAACTGCAAAGCCGTCGTAGACCTCATCTACAATCCCGCCGAGACACTCCTCCTCTCCCAGGCAAGGACTCTCGGGAAGATCACCATCAACGGTCTCGAAATGCTTGTAGCCCAAGCCAAATACGCGGCAGAACACTTCCTCGGCCGCTTGATCCCCGATACGGAAACCGACCGGGTCTACCAGGCTATGCTAACCTACAAGCCCAACCACTAATTCGGTCTCTCAGTAATCCGACTTCTCAGATTCCTGCTCAAAATCACGGCACAAAAAGGGAGCCCGCAAGACCCATTCCGTCTTGCGGGCTCCCTTTCACTCTCATAATAAATCGCACCGAGTTCTTTGGAGCATCCAAAAGAATGAATTATACTCTCTTCATATACTCGCCGGTTCTGGTATCAATCTGAATCTTGTCACCCTGCTCAACGAACAGCGGAACATAAACAGTCGCACCAGTCTCAACAACAGCGGGCTTCGAAGCACCAGTAGCTGTATCACCCTTGAAACCAGGCTCGGTCTCGGTAATCTCAAGCTCTACGAATAACGGAGGCTCGATAGCGAATACTTCCTTATTGTGAGAAAGCATCTTAACCATCTCGTTCTCCTTAACGAACTTTAACGCATCTCCAACCTGATCTGCGTTCATACCGATCTGGTCATAAGTGTTAACATCCATGAAATAATACAGGTCTGTATCGGAATACAGGTACTGCATGTCCGCTCTCTCGATGTGAGCCTGCGGATACTTCTCGGTCGGACGGAACGTCTTCTCGACTACGCCGCCGTTCTTAATATTCTTTAACTTGGTTCTAACAAATGCAGCACCCTTACCAGGCTTTACATGCTGGAATTCGATTACCTGATATACACCATTGTCTATCTCCAGTGTCAAGCCGTTTCTGAAATCGCCTGCTGATACCATAAAAAAATTCCTCCTCAAGATTAACTACCTCATAGTTTATAATACCAAACCACATTTTTCAACTATTTTTTTTGAATCTGGCCATATTTTTTTCATGACCGGAAAATGAGAGACAGATTATACCTAATGTTCTCCATTTTGTTCCTTAATTATTCCCTGAATCGCATCAATCGCAAGAATATAACCAGGAAGGCCAAGGCCTACAATCTGCCCGGTGCACACGGGCGCGGTCACCGACGTGTGTCGGAATTCCTCTCTCTTGTGTACATTGGAAATGTGCACCTCAACAATCGGAACCGTAATGGATGCAAGCGCATCACGAATCGCATAGCTGTAATGCGTATACGCTCCCGGATTGATGACGATACCGTCTGCTTCTTCCAGATATGCCTTCTGAATCCGGTCGATGATCTCTCCTTCACAGTTGCTCTGGAATACTTCGATATCAATTCCGTCCGCCTTTGCCTTCTCCTCCAGCAGGTTCAGCAAATAGTCATAATTCTTTGTCCCGTACACTGTCTTTTCCCGGATTCCCAGGAAATTCAGGTTGGGGCCGTTGATTACCAGTATTTTCATATGAATCTCCATTTCTGCCGGCAGCCCGCGAATCCGGGCCGTCAGGCACAAAGTCTGCCAACTCGGGCAAGGAATCCGCACTGACGCTACGAATTCCGTATCATACAGATTTGTTGCGTTCCAGGTACCAATCTGTAGGTCGCGCGTACTCCTCTTTTATTCCTGCAAATCGCCGTGCATCTATACCAGTCCGAGCCTTCTTACCGCGTAGACATAGAACAGCATACACGAGGAATACCACTGCGAGCATTCCGACGGAATTCCGGTGAGCGGATCCAGCTCCTGGCCGAATGCGGCCGTCTCAAAGCCATCCGTCCACGCCTGCACCCACTTTTCGCAAAGCTGATCAAAGTCCCTCTCCAGCCCATACGCATCCATCCATCGGGTACAGCGAAGCGCAATTAACGCCTGAGAGAAATATCCCCAGCAGTTGCTCTGCGTATGCTTCTTCCAGGACGGGTCAGACACCGACATTGACGGGAACGGATACTCGGTCCAGAATTCCTTCGGATTATGAAGATACCTCGTATATATCTGCGCGATCAGTTCCTGATCCTCCTTCGGATCCAGCACCTTTTCCAGGAACAGATGCAGGATCGTGCTGGAACGGTATCTGCGCTTTCTGCCATTGCGATCCACGTCGTAGAAAAAACAGTCATCTTCGTCATAGCAGACTGCAAACAGCCGCTCTTTTACCTCCGCCGCTTTCCGGCTCCACTCCGCCGCCTCTTCCGGCTTATCTAAGAGACGAGCCATCTCCTCCAGCGCCTTCTCGGTCGCATAAAAATTGCAGTTCATATCCACTGCAGCGATCGGAGTGATTCCATCGTCCGGCGGCATAACGGACGCATTCATCGTGACGCCGTCTCTTCTGTAATTCCCTTTGCAGGAAATATCCTCAAATCTTGCGCTGTTATCGTGTCCGGTATCAAAACCGCAGAACATCTCAACAAGCCCCATATTCTGCGTCATCCGGTATTTTCGAAGCCAGCCCTCCCAGCGCTTTGCGGCCTCGTAGCATTTGACGAGGAACTCTTTGTCGCCCGTCATAACACAGACCTCCAGGCAAAGTGCTGCGAAGGAGACGCATTCCTGTATCTGACCGTAACCGACCACATCGCCGTATCCCGTCAGATTTTTGCCCCGGTTCAAGACATAACAGGGCAGCTGCCCCTCCTCCGACTGGTTATCAAGGAACAGATTAAGCGTATTCTTTGCGAGCTGTGCATTCCCCGGTTCCAGCTTTGCATAAAAGACAGAGTCATACACATGCTCCAGCCAGATTCCCGGATAGGTCTCCGAAATCATGAACAGCGGCTTATCCATTCCTGCGAAACAACCGATGTTCTTCGCTCTGATATGTTCGGAGGCGATTTCGCAGAGTTCTTTTATCCTGTTCAGCTTTGCGCTCTCACTCTTCTGAACCTCGATAATCTCCCGAACCAGCGCTTCCGGCATCTTGCCGTCCGTTACAAGGGTAAGTTCTGCACAGGCGGAATACAGCGGTTCCCGGTATTCCAGCAGCTCCCGAATCTTCCTCCTCGGATCCGGTCCTGCAAGCAGCGGTCGGTCCGTCTTATCCCGCAGTCTCTCATAGACTGCCTCCTCCGAGGATTTCAGATACACGACCAGGCCAAGCTGCTTTAAAAGTGCCGCGTTCTCAGGCCGAAGCGGCATTCCGCCTCCCGTGGAAATAATTTTCCCCTGCTCATTCTCAATCATCCGGCGAATCAGCTGTGTCTCGGTCTCCCTAAAATAGGCCTCGCCCTTCTCGGCAAAGATCCGACTGATGGTCATTCCCTCATTCTCCTCGATCCGCTCATCCGTGTCCAGGAATTCCCGGTTCATAACTGCGGCCAGCCGTTTGCCGACTGTTGTCTTTCCGCTTCCCATGAAGCCGATCAATATAATATTGTTCTTCCTCTTTGCTCTCATTCTGCCCGCTTCCCCTTCCGGATCTGCCTTTTGTAAAAGTACAGAACGATTCTCTCCAGATAGCGCTTTAACACGATCTGAATCTCTTCCCTCGGATTCATTGGCTTAACGAGCCAGGAGGGAATTCCAGCCCGGTTCGCGCCGTATACATCCGTAAAAAGCTGATCTCCAATAAATACTGTATTGCTCCTGTCGGTATTCATCAGTTCCATTGCCCGGATATAATTCTTTACCGAGGGCTTTCCGGCTTTGTGAATATAGTTCACATGAACATCCTTGTTGAATCGCTTGACCCGCTCTTCTTTATTATTCGACAACAGGCAGATGTGAAAGCCCTGCGCTTTCAGCTGGGCGAACAAAATCTTTGCTCTGTCATCCGCGTCCGCCCCGTGCGGCACAAGGGTATTATCAATATCAAAGATAAGCCCCCTGATTCCGCTCTGGTACAGCGCATTGTAATCAATCTCATAGGCGGAGTCCACCCAATGTCCTGGATAGAATCTCTGAAACATCCGTCATATCCTTTCCTACATAATCTCAATCGTGTAGCTTCTGCTCCACTGCTCTCCGGCGGCAAGCGCGTTCTCCCATTCTCTGTCCGCCAGCTCGCCCTGATAGCCGTCGCCGTCACAGCGTCCATACCATGGTTCGATACAAAGGAACGGCGCGTTCATTTTCGCCGGTGACCAGATTCCGACTAACGGTGCGTCAAAGGTTACCGTTACATAGGGCTCCTGATTCGCATCCAACAGTGAAATCGAATGAACCTGATCCGTTTCAATCACCAGAGCATCCTCATCGAAGGTATGCTCCTCAAGCTGATACTTACCGTTCTCTAACGCAAGCATATACTGTTCCGGCAGGGCAAGTCCCTTTTCGTTAATCTTCGTGATCGCAAGCGGCCCCTCACTGTCAAATCCAAGGAAGCAGTCCGTCTGCTTTCCCTGCCCGAACGGAGGGCATAAGAAGGCCGGATGCGCGCCGATCGCAAAATACATCGTCTCTGTACCGACATTCTTCACATTCCAACTCACGATGACTTTCGAGCCTTCCAGACGATAGCCGCACTCCAACACGAAGTCAAACGGATATACTTTCTTCGTCTCCTCGTTCGCCGCGATACGGTACCAAATCTCGGTCTCTGTCCGGGAAATTACTTCGAACTCCATGTCCCTTACAAATCCATGAACTCCCATCGGATATTCCGTTCCCTGATGACGATATACTCCGCCCTCTACTCTTCCGACGAAAGGAAAGAGCACCGGTGATACCTTGCCCCAGTAAGCCGGATCCGCATTCCACAGATAGTCAGCCCCATTCTTTTTTATCGCGGTCAGTTCCGCACCATGTTCCTTAATTGTAATCTCCAAATACTCATTCTTAAGCTTCTGCTCAGCCATAATTCCTCCATCCCTGCCCTTCTGTTTAGCGGCAGGCATTGATAAATGCTTCAAATATCTTTCTCGCGTCCTCGTTATGCGGATAGAGATATTCGGGATGCCACTGAACCCCAAGCAGGAACTTGGAGGCCGGACGGAAAATGCACTCTGTAAGGCCATCCGCGGCATATCCCGCACGGACCGTTCCGGGTGCCGGATCCTTTACTGCCTGATGATGAAAGCTGTTAACCACGATGCGATCTTTTTTTACGATATCATGAAGCAGGGTTCCGGACTCTACCAAAATCGAATGCGTTGCGACCGCCCCCGCTGATTTCTGGGAATGACCGACCGCAGGCTTTCCTTCCGGAACCTTGTACTGACTCGGTATATCCTGATATATGGTTCCGCCAAGTCCAATGTTCACGCTCTGAATTCCACGGCAGATTCCAAGCACCGGAAGATCCTTCTCCAATATGTATGGAATCGCTCCTAACTCTACCGTATCTCTGTCAGGCAGAATTCTGCCGCAGCCCGGAGCGGTCTCTTCTCCGAATAACAGCGGATTCACATCGGGACCTCCCGGATAAAGGACACCGTCCACCTTATCTAAGAGTTCCTCTACGTCCTTAATTTCGCTCTGGAGAGGAAGCAGGAAGGGAATTGCTCCCGCATCTCTTATCGCACGAAAATAGTTTGCGGATACTGCGATTCGGCTCTCATCCGAATCATACTGCGGCATAACGCCAATAACCGGTTTTTTCATAAAATAATCCTCCTCAGCTGTCCAATTATTTCTGACTGATTACTCTATTACTCCATATTCCTGCGCCAGCTTCCTGAATGCAGGCAGTGCCGCTTCAATCTGGCTGGTCTTAACACAATAGGCTATGCGCACATAGCCGGGACATCCGAAATCATCGCCCGGCACCAGCAGCAGCTCATATTTCTTCGCCTTTTCGTAGAATGCATAGGCGTCTGGCTCCAGCGCTTTTACGAACAGATAGAACGCACCGTCCGGCCTTACACAGTGGTAGCCATACTCAGTCAGCTTACCGGAAAGAAGTTCGCGGTTCCTCTTGTATACGGACAAATCCGCTGTCTCCTCCACGCACTCTGCAACGACTCTCTGGAACAGGCTCGGAGCGCATACATAACCAAGCGCGCGTCCCGCGCCGCAGACCGCCGCGTAAATCGCTTTTTCCTCTTCCATCTCGTTCGATACCGCGACGTAACCGATCCGTTCGCCGGGAAGGGAAAGGGCCTTAGAGTAGGAGTAGCATACAAAGGTGTTCTTATAATAGTTCATAATATAGGGAACTTTGATTCCGTCATATACGATCTCACGATAGGGCTCATCCGCAATCATATATATCGGATGGCCGTACTCGGCTTCTTTCTTTCTTAAGATATCGCACACCTCTATGATGGTCTGCTCCGAGTATACAACGCCCGAGGGATTGTTCGGGGAATTGATGATAACGCCCTTGGTATTCTCATTGATCCTTGCCTCAAATGCCGCAAGATCAATCTGGAAGTCCTCTTCTCTTACCGGAATGACAATTAGCTTGCCGCCCGCCGCTTCTACAAATACACGATATTCGGTAAAGAACGGCGCAAAGGTAATGAATTCGTCTCCCGGAAGGGCAACCGCCTTGCAGCAGATGCTGATCGAAGCTGCTGCTCCGACTGTCATGTATAAATGATCCGCAGTCAGGTTCGTTCCGAACCGTCTGTTAATCGACTTTGCAATGGTGTCGCGCACGCCAAAATCGCCCTGCGCGGAGGTGTAGCCGTGCAGCGCAACCGGATCACACGTATCGAGGAGCTTTACGATGGTCTCCTTTACCTTCTCCGGTGCCGGAACATTCGGGTTGCCGATGCTGAAATCGTATACGTTCTCGGGTCCTATCTCAGCACCGCGCTTCTTGGCATATTCAAAGATCTCGCGGATAACCGAACGCTTACTGCCGAGTTCATACATTTTCTGTGATATCATAACTCTTCATCTCCTTTTTATATCATCTCCACGTTCTGCTGATATTCCCGGATATGGGCCGTTCGGCCGGGATTCTTCTGCGTATAGCGGAGAGTTTTCCGTATTTTCAAATTCCGCTTTTGCGGAATTCTTTGTTCAGTATACCAAATTATGTATCAAATTACAAGTGCTCTGTAAGCTCTCTCCGGGTTCTGTTCCATCGTTTAAGTATGCCATTACGTCATCTTTGAATTGGTTCCAGGCGTCCTCATTCTTTACATAGTAGAGCGGGCATTCTTTGGCGGTGACATCGTAATGGCGTATGATAGCGTCCTCGTCCAGATCGTACTGGTCACACAGCCATGCGGTCAGTTTGACTAAGGACTGATAGGTCTTTTTGTTGAATCTGCCGGTACTGTCGGGGTGGCAGCATTCGATGGATATGGAGTAATAGTTCGCCTGTTTCGTCGCATAGGAGATTTCATCCAACGGAATGCACTGGATGATCTCGCCCTCCAGACCGATTACATAGTGGCTGCTTGAGGAGGCAGCTTTGGAGTCCGCAAGGCTGTCGAAGTAGTTGCGGTTTGCTTTTGCCGTGGTTCCCGGGTTACCGACATAGTGGATCGCGATCGCAGTTACTTTTTCGAGTGCAATCTGCGGACGCGAGTATTCGTTGGGACGCAGGAAGTTCTCTTCGATTTGCACACCTGCCAAGAGATCTCGGGATATTTCTGAAGCTTCTCCGGCTCCGTCCGGCTCGCCAATCGGGGTGCTGCTGATCTCGGTCGGATTGGATGGTTCGGGTGTGGAGGAGGAATCGGAAAACAGGTCCGCAATGGACTGGATTAGGAGGATCAACAGGATTATGATTAGGATTCCGGCGATTCCGAAGATTGCATATGCGGTAATTCGGCGCTGGTGTCTTTTCTTTTTTAACCATTCTTCTTTACTCAGTATTTCCATGATGGTAGGTTCTCCGTTTCTATGGGGTGAGTTGATTTTTGAGGCTCCCCGGCTGGGGACTTCCAGACAGCCGGGCGGAGGCCCTGGAAAACCTTCGGTTTCCCAGGGTCGCTTCGCTCCTTCAGACCAATCCGGAGAGCCTCTGATCAAGCAAGCTTGTCAGAGGCTCCCCGGCTGGGGACTTCCAGACGGCCGGGCGGAGGCCCTGGAAAACCTTCGGTTTCCCAGGGTCGCTTCGCTCCTTCAGACCAATCCGGAGAGCCTCTGATCAAGCAAGCTTGTCAGAGGCTCCC
>JAGAPO010000081.1 GCA_017623215.1 Lachnospiraceae bacterium
CAGCAGGGTGTGCTGTTGCCGGGATCCAGTATATCATAAATCGAATGTCAAGGTCAGGTAGTATTCTCTGCGAGAATCTCCACCTTACCCTTGACATTCCGTTAAAGGTGAAGTGTAACCAATCATTGACACCTCAACAATTTTCGGCACCAGATTCTTACAAATCCAGTTGACATCTGATTTCAAATTATTATATAATGGTAGAAGGAAAAATGTGTTGAACACCTACACAAGGAGGGAATTCTATGAATTTTAGCAGTCGATTAAAACAGCTCCGTCAGAAACACAAGCTGACTCAGAGTGAACTCGCGGAGACGCTGAATTTGAAACCAACCGCAATTTCTAATTATGAATCCAGGCGGAACGAGCCGTCCTTCGATAAATTAATTGCACTCGCCAAGTATTTTGATGTATCCTGTGATTATCTTCTTGGAGTATCGGACGATTATCTTCCCATCGGCGGAGAGGTTCTGGACCGTGATATTGTAGAGTTCTTTGATCTCTATCAGAAACTTACCGTTGACGAGGCGGCTGAGCTTAAGAATTATGCGAGCTATCTGCTGTACAAGCAGACAAAGGAGTCCTGATTCGGTATTTTAGAGTTTCCTGTATCTTCAGGAAGGAATAATATGGGACGTGTTATAGATTCTATCATAAAAGGGGAAGCGCTCCTGTTCGAAGCGTTCCCCTCTTTTTCTGTTTTCTTTTTCCTGCTCCTATTATCTTCCGCAGCAATGCTTATACTTCTTGCCGCTTCCGCAGGGGCAGGGATCATTTCTTCCGACCTTCTTGCCCTTTACAACCGTGCCGGACTTCTTCTGCTGCAGATACAGCTCTTTCCTGCGATCCGCCGGAATCAGCTCATCCCATGCCGGAAGGTTATACAGCCAGTCGGCCTTCGCCTCTACCATATTGTAGTACAGCTTCTCCTTGTCGTAACCAAGGTTCACCTGGGTATCCTCCTCCATTGTCTCGATCGGGTTCGGATTCACAAGGCTGTCGTTGATTCCATCCAGGAATCCTACGAAAATATTTAACGGTACCTGATACTTCTCGGCCAGCTCTGCTACGCTGCCCGTAACGACCTCATCCGGATTCGCAAGAATCTGCTCATAGATGCCTTTCTCCAGCGTGAAATACTCTCTCCAGAGCTTCTCGCCCTCCTTCTGGTCCATCTCCTGTGAATACGCCTGATCTCTCCAATCCTGTAATAAGCTCATTGCTCTACCATGTCCTTTCTTATTATAAAATATTATTTTTATTTTCTTTGTATAAACGGAAATATCCCGTCAATACTATAATCAACCAGTTCTTAAGGCGGATCCCCCCTCCGCTTTCAGAATGTGGTTTACCAAAGATGAATGAAATACTTATCCTCCCATTCGGAGGATATATCCTCCCCTTTTTCTGGCCGGCAGCTCGTGCTGCCGGTCAGTTTTTCTTATTCTCTCCTTGCAGTTCCTTCTCAAGCTCTTTTTTCTTTTTTCGGAACTCGCGCAGGGACATTGTATTCTCGTCATCCTCCTTATGAACGAGCTTATAGATCACGATAAAGCCATACAGCAGAATCGGGATAATGACGGTACAGACTGCGCTTGCCATGAACAGCCCGTTCGCATAGGGCTTCGCGGTGATTGCCGCAATCAGGGTGAGCAGATACATCAGCACCAGAACTGCAATACCCGCGATTGCAGCGATTCGTTTTCCGTTCTTCATTCTTCTTCCGCCTCCTCTCTGATTCGTCTCATATATTCTTTGATCGTCTTTTCGTAACCGTTGTCAGACGGGCGGTAGAAGGTCCGATCCTTTAATTCCTCCGGCAGGTATTGCTGCTTTACATAATGGTTCTTATAGTCATGCGCATATTTATAACCGATTCCGTGTCCAAGCCCCACCGCTCCCGGATAATGCGCATCCATCAGGTAAGGAGGAATCGGCGCGGTCCGTGTTGTCTTTACCGTCTCCATCGCATCGAAGATCGCCGTAACCGCCGAATTACTCTTAGGCGCGCACGCGACATAAGAAGCCGCCTGAGCCAGAATAATCTGAGACTCCGGCATTCCAATCCGCTCGACTGCAAGAGATGCATTCACCGCCACCACAAGGGCCATCGGATCCGCGTTCGAGACATCCTCGGCCGCGCAGATCATAATGCGTCTTGCAATAAAGGCAGGTTCTTCCCCCGCATACAGCATCTTCGCAAGATAGTACACCGCCGCATCCGGATCGGAGCCCCGCATGCTCTTGATAAATGCGGAAATGTTATCGTAATGGTTATCCCCGCTCTTATCATACCGCACCACGCGCTTTTGAATACATTCCGATGCAACCGGAAGCGTAATATGAATTAACCCGTCCTCGGAGCGTTCCGTTGTCAGAACGCCCAGCTCGATCGCGTTCAGCGCAGATCTGGCGTCACCGTTCGCAACGTCCGCAAGGAAATCCAGAGCGTCCTTGTCAATCACAGCCTGATATGCTCCCAGGCCCTTTTCCTCGTTCTCAAGCGCCCGCTTAATCAGAACCCTGATATCCTCCGCGGAAAGCGGCTTCAGCTCAAAGATAACGGAACGGGATATCAAAGCTCCGTTCACTTCAAAATATGGATTCTCTGTCGTCGCTCCAATCAGAATTACCGTACCGTCCTCTACAAATGGAAGCAGATAATCCTGCTGCCCTTTATTAAAACGATGAATCTCGTCCACGAACAGTATGGTTCGTTTCCCATACATCGCCTGGTTGTCCTTCGCTTCTTTAATAACCTCCTCCATATCCTTCTTTCCGGCAGAGGTCGCATTAATCTGTGTAAATATTGCGCTTGTCGTATTGGCAATCACACGCGCAAGCGTTGTCTTGCCCGTTCCGGGCGGTCCGTAAAAGATAATTGAGCTCAGCTTGTCCGCCTTAATGGCCCGGTACAGCATCTTCCCTTTTCCAATAATATGGCTCTGTCCTACTACCTCATCCAATGTAGAAGGCCTCAGCCTTGATGCGAGCGGAGCCTCCTTCTCGGCATTTTGCTCCCGCATATAATCAAATAAATCCATAAGTACCTACCCCGTTGACGAATCCCGCTCCGTTCTGTTACAATAATAAATATATCATATATCCAAAAGGAGGTGTCCGCCATGAATCTTCCCGCTGATCCGATGATTCTTCTCAGCTTTGTCAATATGAAGCTCAGGGATTCCTATTCCTCGCTTGACGCCCTGTGCGACGATCTGGAGGTGGAAAAGGAGTCTCTGATTCGCTCCCTTGACGCAATCGATTATCATTACGATTCGGCTTCGAATCGTTTCGTATAAGAGTGCAGGCTTTCAAGGCTTGTCTGTCGGCAGAGCAGTGAGCCGCCCCCTCTTCTTCCTTTGTCTTGCTCTTGTTATTCTTGCTATTCCTGTGTTCTTTCTTCCTGCAGTTTATTCCTGCGTGCCAAATATCCGTGAGAGCCTTCTTCCCGCCGCTGCATATAAGAACAGCGCTCCCACGGCGGCCCCGGCCGTATCCACACAGACATCCGATATCTGACCGCTCCGACCGCTCACGAACAGCTGGTGCACTTCGTCGGAACACACATACAACGCACATACCCCGACGACCGCAAGAAAGTACAGAAGTCCTCTCTCTTTTCTCGAAGCAAGAACGTGCAATCCGACGCAGACTGCCAATACCGCATATTCCGTCGCATGTGCAAGCTTGCGTATCAAAAAGACGAGCCCGTCCATTCTGACCGCATCTGCCTCCAGTTCCTGTCTGTATTCCACTCCCGCAACGGTTTCAACCGCATCCAGCGCAATCTCCGCAACAAAAGAGCTCTGCTGATTCGACTGATCCGCCGTCTTTGCGGAGAACAAAAAAATAATAACCATCATAATTACTGCCGGCACCCATGACAGCCGCTTCATCCATTCTTTCATTTGCTCTTGAAGTCGCCTCATTTCCCTGTTATAATAAAGCAGACTATATTGTAACGCGAAATAGAAAGCTTTGTCAAGCAGATTAACGAGGTGCTATTCCGCAGGAACGGAGGAACCACATGGCTGAACGCTACAAAACCGTCTATCAGGGCGGAACCGGTGAAATAATTGAAAAGAAATCCCGCTTTATCGCAACTGTTATTCCGATTGCATCCGAAGAAGAAGCAATCGCTTTCATTGACAGCATGAAGAAAAAATATTGGGATGCCACCCATAACTGCTCCGCCTATGTGCTTGGCCGCAATCATGAGCTCGCGAGATGCAGCGATGACGGAGAACCGCAAAAGACTGCGGGACGCCCCATGCTGGATGTGCTGCTCGGCGAGGGAATTCACAACACCGCTGTTGTTGTAACCCGGTATTTTGGCGGAACTCTTCTTGGCACCGGCGGTCTTGTCAGGGCTTACCAGGGTGCGGCTAAGGAGGGCCTTAAGAACTCTCTCATTATCGAGAAGATCTACGGAACCCCCCTTACAATCCGAACCGATTATAACGGAATCGGAAAGATTCAATATCTTATCGCGCAGAATCAGCTGACTACGCTTTCCACAGAATATACCGATACCGTAACCGTTCAGGTACTCCTGACGCCCGAGGAGCTCGGAAGCTTTACTAAGAAGGTCATGGAAGCAACGAACGGACGTGCCGTATTGGAGCCCGGAGATCCGGTCTATTTTGCAGATGTCTCCGGAGAGATTATGCTCTTTGAGAGTTAATTAATCTCCTCCTGCCTCCGGAAATGTGTGAAGCGAACACGTCGTAGCATCTCCGCTCGGCAGAATAAAAGGCGTGTCATTGGTCTTGCCGGTCTCCTGCTTTACCAGATAGACAACGGATTCCGTCTCCGTACAGAACTCCGCTGCGAACTTGCCAGATTCTTTACAGATCGTAACGGCCAGATGACAGCTGCACGGTTCGGTCGGAACCGTTCCCTTTGCGAACAGTTCTGTTACCACGGTCGAACCGCCGAGCGCCTGATTACACAGCCCGTCGATTGCAAGCTTGCCGCATTTGCTGCAGATATCCGCGGTTACAACAGACTCCGGCATTTCGAATTCTTTATATTCGAGCTCTTTTTCCTCATGAATCCGCTCCATAATCTCCTGCCAGATGGCCTGGTGGTATGTTGTATTCTCCTGGCTCCCGTTATTATCATAACCGCTCCAGATTGCTGCCGTGTAATACGGCGTATATCCCACAAACCATAAGTCATTCGTATCTGCAGTCGTTCCTGTCTTCCCCGCGATCGGCATCGAATACTTGCGGAATCGAAGATTTTTGCCCGTTCCTTTCGTAACGGTATCCTCCATTGCATCCGTGAGCAGATACGCTGTCGAAGACTTAATTACCTGTGACGACTTTGTTTCATTGGAAAGGATCACATTCCCATCCTTATCCAGAACCTTGGTATAGAAAATCGGTTCAATGTACGTTCCTCCGTTGGCAATCGCTGCATAGGCCGCCGTCATTTCCAGATTCGTAACGCCGTCCGTGAGCTCTCCGAGCGCAAGTGCCGGCGTAATATCCGAGTAGACCTTGCCGCTTTCGGTGGTTCTCTTCTCCACAAGATTCCGGAAGCCAAGCTTCTTCAGATAATCAAACCCCAGCTGTGGTCCAATCTGAACCAGCGTCTTAACCGCAACCACATTCTTGGACCAGTATATGCCCCGCCTTATGCCCGTCAATCCTTCAAAAACATCCTTTTCCCAGTTTATGACCTCTCTGTTCTCATTTGGATAATAATACTGCGCGTCATCCTGAACCGAAGCAAGGGTAAGCCCCGACGTATCCAAGGCCGGCAAAAAGGCTGCAAGCACCTGAAAGGTTGATCCGGCCTGTCTGAGCGTACTGGTCGCCCGATTCAGCGTCCGGTTGCCCACCTTCTCCCCTCGCCCGCCCACAATCGCGACAACATGCCCCGTGGACTGCTCCATAATCGTCATGGAACACTGCGGCTGCAGCGTTATATATTTGCGTTCTCCGCTTACCGTATCGCCTTCTTTTATCATAGCCTTTCGGAATTCTCTGCATTTTTCCAGCATATCGACTCTGTTATAACCGAGTTCCGTAAAATAATAGCCGTCAGAATGCACATAAATTCCTTCCGGATCGGTAAAGCCCTGTTCCTTGAAATACTCCTTCATATCGCTCAGCTGATAGTGCACCTCCGTGCCGTCCGCCTTCAGAATGGACAGCACATAATTCAGCTCATAATAAGCCCCTTCCCCCACTGCCGGGAAATTACCCGAATCGGAATACACTTCATCACAGATCTCCTGGATGACCGGATCCTGTGTGGTATAAATACTCAATCCGCCCGAATACAGCATCTTATCCGCCTGCTCCGCCGTATACCCGGCTTCCACCAGATCGTCGAACACCTGATCAATTACCTCGTCCGTAAAGTATGTGTTATAGGTATCGTCCTTCTTGGCCGCGGCAACCGCCTGAATTCTCTCGTAGACGTTGTCATTAACCGCCTCCTGATACTCTTCCTCCGTACAGAATCCAAGCGCAAGCATACTTTTCAGAGTCTCCATTCGCCCTTTCGCATTTGCCTCCGGATAATTGATTGGATTCTGCCGAACCGGTGAAAGGCAGAGCGGCGCAAGAACCGCCGCTTCGGAAAGCGTCAGTTCCCCGACATTCTTATTAAAATACGTCTTTGCCGCCGTCTGAATACCCCACGCCCCATTTCCGAGATTAATGGTATTCAGATAATATTCCAGAATCTCATCCTTGCTCATCTTATTCTCAAGCTGAATCGCAAGATACTGTTCCTGAATCTTATGCTTAATCTTATCATAAAGATTGCTTTCATTGCCTCCGCCGAATATCTGCTGCTTAATCAGCTGCTGTGTAATCGTGCTTCCGCCGAAATTCGCTTCTCCAGTCTTAATAACAGAATACACGGCCCTGATCATCTCACGGGCATCAATTCCGGCATGCTCGAAGAACCGTTCGTCTTCAATCGCGACAAAACAGTATTGTACATGCTTTGGAATCTGATCAATGGTTACATACTCCCGATTCGCCTGGGCACCCACAAGCGTGTCAATCAGATTCCCTTCACTGTCGTAAATACTGGATTTGTAGCCGTTCGAGATCACATTAATATCCTCGAGCTCCGGCACTTCTTTTATTAATGCGTTCACAGCGCCTGCCACGGCAATACAGCTGATAACGGCGGCAGCAGCGATCAGCAGAACAACGATCCGATAGGTCATAACTGTCGCCTTGGATGACATTCTTACGGCTGTGGATTTCACCTGATGCTGTTTTTTCAGCGTCCCTTTTTTACTAAAATCCATCCTGCTACCTAATCCCCCATTTCTTTCATCGAAAGCTTCTGATCCTTACTGCTACGGCTCTTCCCAAAGGCTCTCATCGTCTTCCCAGAAGCCGCTCTCGCCCTCGTCGTCTTCTTCCGGGAGCCATTCTTCATCCTCTAAACCGACATTCTCCTCGTCCTCCGGCCACAGGCTCTCCGGTAAAGTATGAAGCTGGCAGTCGACGATTACTTCTTCTACCTGCTCCGTTCCATCCTCCAGAATTGTAACCTTTGTCGATGACGGAAGAATATTCGGAGTATCCTTGGTCGGACTTGTCTCGGTCTTAACCAGATATACCACCTGTTCCGTCTCCGGGCAATACGCTGTCGCAAACTTACCGCTTTCCTTACATACGGTCTTTGCCACATGGCAGGTACACTTCTGCGTCGGCACGGTTCCCTTTGCAAAAATCTCTTCCATTACCGTTGAGCCGCCAAGCGCCTGATCACAAAGTCCCTCTACCGCAAGATTGCCGCACTTGGTACAGATCGTCGCGGATACAATTGACTCCGGCTTCGTGAACTCTTTATATTCCAGCTGCTTCTCGGAGTGAATCCGTTCCATGATCTGTCTCCAGATATACTGGTGATAACTCTTGTTCGTCTGACCCTTATTATGATCATAGCCGCTCCAAATCGCCGCTGTATAATAGGGCGTATAGCCCGCGAACCACACATCCGTTGTTCCGTTGGCACCGGATGTCGTACCGGTCTTACCGGCAACCGGCATCTTGTATTCCGTGAACTTCAGCCTGCTTCCGGTTCCCCTTGTAATCGTATCCATCATCGCACTCGTGAGCAAATAAGCCGTAGAGGACTTCATTGCGGTGCTTCTCTTCGGATCGGTATTATCAAGCAGAATATTGCCGTCGTGATCCACGACCTTGGTATACAGAACCGGCTCTGTATAGACTCCGCCATTCGCAATCGCCGCATAAGCTGCGGTCATCTCCAGATTGGACACACCGTTTGTCAGACCGCCAAGCGCTAACGGCAGCTGTATATCCGAATACACCTGTCCGCTCTCCGTTACCTTCTTCTCGACCAGATTTTTAAAGCCAAGCTTCTTCAGATAATCAAAGCCAAGCTGTGGCCCGATCTGCTCCAGTGTCTTAACCGCAACAATATTCTTCGAACGATAAATACCTCTTCGAATGCTGGTCAGTCCCTCGTAGACACCTTCTTCCCAGTTCGTAACTTCTTTCTCCGTCCCCGGATAAAAATACTGCGCATCATCCTGTACCGAAGCGAGTGTCAGCCCGCCTGCATCCAACGCAGGCAAAAAGCTTGCAAGTACCTTAAAGGTCGAACCAACCTGACGAAGCGTGCCTGTCGCACGGTTCAGCGTACGGTTACCGGTCTTCCCTCCGCGTCCGCCGACCAGTGCCACAACATGACCGGTGTACTGATCAATAATGGTCAGAGAAGTCTGCGGCTGAAGTGTAATATTAATACTTTCCAGAACCTGTTCTCCCTCTTCCGCTACATTCTCTTCAATATACTGCCGGAACTCCGCCAGCTTCGCCAGCATGTCCTCTTTGTCATAGCCATATTCACTGAAATAATAGCTTCCGTCATGCACATACTTGCCATCCGGGTCTTTAAAACCGATTTCCTTAAAATATTCCTGCACATCCGACAGATGGAAATGCCTTGCCGAATTATCCTCCTTCACCAGCGAAAGCGCATACTCCAGCTCATAGTGCGATCCCTCTCCCACCGCGGGGAAATTGGACTCGTCCGCAAATACCTCATCACAAATCTGCTGAATCTGCGGATCCTGCGTAGTATAGATCGAGATTCCGCCCGAATACAGCAGATTATTCGCCTCAGTCTGCGTATAGCCTATCTCAACCAGATCATCCAGCACTTCTTCGATAACCGCGTCTGTAAAATAAGAATAATACTCCTTCTCTCTCTCTTCATTCACAAGCTGAATGCGCTCATAGACATTGTCGGCAATCGCCTCATCATACTCCTCCTTCGTGCAGAGGCCCTGGTCCAGCATATTCTCAAGCGTGCTCTTACGGCTCTCCGCATTCTTCTCCGGATACTTGACCGGATTCTTCAGCGTCGGCGAGTTCGCGATCGGTGCGATAACCGCAGCCTCAGAAAGCGTCAGTTCCCAGACATCCTTCTGAAAATAGGTCTTAGCTGCCGACTGAATCCCCCATGCGCCGTTGCCGAGGTTAATCGTATTCAGATAATACTCCATAATCTGATCCTTGCTCAGCTCATTCTCAAGCTGAATCGCAAGATACTGCTCCTGAATCTTACGGCTGATCTTCCGAATCGGATTACTCTCCGCGCCTCCGCCGAATACCTGATTCTTTAAAAGCTGCTGCGTAAGCGTACTTCCGCCGTATCCAAGATCTCCCTCCTTCAGAACCGAATACGCCGCACGCGCGATACCGCGCACATCAATACCGTCATGCTCGTAGAAACGCTCATCCTCCAGTGCCACGAAGCAATACTGAACCACCTTCGGTATCTGATCAATCGTCACATACTCGCGGTTCGCCTCCGGACCTGCCAGCTGCTGGACCAGATTGCCCTCCGAATCATAAATATATGACTTATACGCAGTCGGCACCACATTAATGGTATCAATCGCCGGCGCAGAATCAATCAGACCCTTCACCATGCCAAAGCCTGCAAGGCTGCCGCATACTGCCAGGAATACAATCAGCACGATTCCGATTCGAAAGGTCGATACCCTCGCCTTCGACACCAGCTTCTTCGTCACCGTCTTCACCTGGCGCTGTTTTTTTATCACACCTCGTTTACTAAAATCCATATCAACACTCCATTCCTGCCGCCTGCTCCAGACACCTCAGGGCGGCCGTTTCCAAACCTTATGTCCAAAGGATACTTCGATCTGTTCTATTATAGCAGAGATCAGGTCATTTGGCAAATCAATTCCGGTATTTAATAAAATATTAAAAATTATTTTTCGACTTTTCCTGTTGATTTTACTCGAAATTTCAAAAAAGAGCTCGTTATATCCATTAATTTCATAGTATCTGGAAATTATTGCGACGAAATCATCTTTCCCTTTTCCATTGTTTCCTTTATACTGGATGCAAAGAGTTCCGAAAGAGAACTCTCACGCCGGATGCGCCGCAGATACCGATTCCTGCCGCACCTGCGCATTCCACATCTTGCACAACCCAGGAGGTACATAATGAAAACACGTTATTTCGTAGGACTTCGACAAATTGAACTGGATAATCGGGAAGAGCTCTTATTGGAATATTATCTGGTAGAAGAAGGGAAAGAACGCGGTCCTGTATTTGGAATTGAAATCACGGGACGATATGAATCGAAGCCGCAGCGTCCCTTTACCCAGGAATATACCGGCCCCATCTCAGATGACGCGGGCCTGGTAAGAAGACTTGCCGAAAAGCTCTGCCTCGGTACCGTAACCCCTTTTACTCTTTTGGAGCAGGTCGATCAGCTGCTCGGAGAATACGTCTGAATCATGTAACCTTACAAAAAGAGCTGCTGCAAATCAAAAGAAGCCAGGAAGGGGAAGAATCCCCCGCCGGATTGTTTCCGCTCCTTTCCTTGGATCTCATGCTGCAGCAGCTCCAATTTTTTAATCCTTCATCTTGGGTTTGAACAGAAGCGACGCAAAATACCCGAACAGCAGCGCCGCCGACACACCGACTGCCGAAGCCGTAAAGCCGCCCTTGAACAACCCGATAAATCCATCCTTATCCACCGCTTCTTTTACTCCTTTGAACAGGCTGTTGCCAAATCCAATCAGCGGAACACTTGCACCTGCTCCGGCCCATTCCACGAACGGTTCATAGATTCCAAGCGCTCCAAGAAGGCTTCCCAGACAGACCAGAATCACCATAATTCTTCCCGGCATTAATTTGGTCTGATCCATAAGAATCTGAACCGCGGCACATATCAGGCCGCCCACAACAAACGCTTTTATATATTCCATCTCCGCTCCTCCTTCTCACACCGCTTCCAGCATTACCGCGTGAGCGATCCCCGGCACGGGATTGCCCTCGTTAAAGCTGACCGGAGATAACAGCGCGCCTGTCGGCACAAACAAGATACGTTTCCATTTTCCGGTCCTAAGCTGCCTTAACAGATACCCTGCCAGCGTCACAGCGCTGCATCCGCAGCCGCTCCCTCCCGAATGGGTGTCCTGCACCTCTCTGTCATAGATTAAAATACCGCAGTCAAGATGGCGATCTTTAATATCGTACCCCTTCTCCTTCAACAGCGCAATTACGATTTCCTGTCCGACATACCCGAGATCACCGGTTATAATCTTGTCATAATAATCCGGTTTCACTCCAAAATCCCGCAGGTTTGCCGCAATCGTATCACAGGCGGCCGGAGCCATGCACGCACCCATATTCATGGAATCCTTCACGCCGTAATCCACAATCCGCCCCGGTGTCATTCCGATAACACGAACATCGTGCTCTCCACTCTTTGTCTCCGAATCCTTCGCTCCCGCCCTCGTCCTGCTTACAATGAGGGCTCCGCTTCCCGTCACCGTCCAGGTCGCGGCAAGGGGCCTTTGATTGCCGTACGCAAGCGGAAAGCGAAACTGCTTCTCCGCCCCCGCGAAATGGCTTGAGGTTACCGCAAGCGCCGTATCCGCATATCCTCCGTCCACAAGCACGGATGCGAACCCAAGCGACTCGCCCATGGTCGAACAGGCCCCGTACACGCCGAACATCGGAATAGAAAGCGCTTCAACTCCGAAAAACGTCGCAATCAGCTGTCCAAGCAGATCGCCTCCAACGAGATACCGGATCTTCTCCTTCGATAATCCGGACTTGTTTATCGCCTGCTCCACAGCAAGCTTCATCATCCGGCTCTCCGCGTCCTCCCAGCTCGTTCCTCCGAACATCGGATCCTCGGAAATGACATCAAAATACGAGCCAAGCGGCCCTTCTCCCTCTTTTTGCCCAACCACGGAAGCCGCCGAAATAATCCAGGGTGGATTCCGAAACGCAATACTCTGCGTTCCCATCATTTTTTGATTCTCCATACTACTCTCCATTCCGAGAACGTTTTTTGTTCGAGGAATCGCGCACAGGAAAGCCGCGAATGCGATTTCCTGTGCGCATCTATGCAGATTTGTGACGTTCTCGGCACAAATCTGTGTGTGAGGAATCGCACATCAGTGCAATTTCTCACATTATCCTACATTTCTGCCAACAACCCGAAAGTCCCGGCCGTCAGACACGCCTGTTACACAATTCCAAGCAATCCAAGCACATAATAAATCAATCCGAGTATCCACGACGACACGATTCCGTACAGAATCACGGGGCCGGCAATCGTAAAGATCTTACAGCCAATTCCAAATACCTGTCCTTCCTTCTGATACTCGATCGCCGGAGCCGCTACGGAATTCGCAAAGCCCGTAATCGGCACCACGCTTCCCGCTCCCGCCACCTTTGCAATCCTCGGGTACAGATTCAGCCCCGTAAACAGCACGGATAAAAATACCAGCGATATAATCTGATACAATACCGCGTTCTCCTTATCAAGTCCAAAGCTCATGTAAAGGTAGGTAAGTCCCTGACCGATTGTGCAGATAATTCCTCCTGTCCAAAAAGCATTGCACGTATTTTTCAGACAGCTGTGCTTTGGTGTCACCTGCTTCACATATTCGTTATATTTTTGATCCCGCTCCGTCTTATTCTTCGCGGAAAGTACTTCCTTTACCTGTTTTTCCTTCTCCATCTTTCCTCACATTCTGCCGTCTCCACGGCTGCTCCCAATCTCATCACAAAGCATGCGCGCCCGCGGCTTCCCGGTGCCTTCTTTGTCTCTTCTCTTTTCCAGGCATCCTGATTTCATCCCTTCATCGCCCACAACAGTGCGCCCGCGGCCTTCCCGAAGGCAAAGCTCGTCACAATCCACGGCATTCCGCAGATTAGCTTCATTCTTTTCGTAAATACGGGGAGCACCTTGGAGACCTCCGCGAGCGCCATGGACAGACAGCCGACGAAGATTCCGCAGGCCAATCCGAACACAGGAATTAAGATTGTTCTGATTCCCGGTGCTGCAAGCCAGGAAAACAGCTTCTCTCCAAATAAGGCAATCAGATTCCCGGCCGTTCCGCCAAGCACAACCATGTCCTCATACAGCATTACATGCTTTACCGTCTTGGTTCGTGCCGCGAGCCTTGTTACAACGCCTATCATTGTAATAAAAGCAAAGACACCGCTTGAGACGCCAATCCCTGACGTAAGACCGATTATCGCCAGCACAGCCTTCTGCAAAAATTCCGGCATCATGCGTCACGCTCCTTCCCTTCCCTGCTCGCATTTTCCACAATGGCCTCATTGACATCCTGCTCATACACCCTCAACTGTACCTGAAGCGGTGTTGGATCGCTGTCGATTTTCAGCTTTGTAAAATGGTTATAGAATACGATGATTCCAAGCGGAAGCCCCACCGCATATGCAATTTCCAGAACTCCGTATCCCGTATGCTCCCTGCCTGTCACAAGCAGATAAAATTTCTGAAATACCTCCTGTACACTCACATCCTCATTGAACGTCATAATGGTAAAGGCAGAGCCAAGAAATACAGAAATACAGACCAATATCGTCTTTACCCATTCCCAGATTCGGTGTTCCTTTCCGGGAGGCATATATTCCACGATAAAATCGGTCTCGCCCAGATTTTGAACCACGACTCCCGGGTGTTCCTTCGTAATCATGTCCACCAGCTTAAGCACCGAAAATACGAACTTTTCCCGCTTTTTCTTGCTTACCACCATAAAGACCTGCTGCCCAAGCTCCTTTACCAGATCCTTATCCGTGCTGTACATCGTCACAACATCCTGAAGGAACACCTTCGTATTTGTGACTACCGTATCCTTCTCCGCCTTTATATAAAGAACCGTCTCCTTCATTCTGAATCATCCTCAATCTTCAACATTCTGCTATTCAACCCCTCCCGCTGACTTTGGAGGTTCTGCAGTCCCTGGACCTTGCCCGGGTATCGGTAATTCCGCACCCCGATTCTTATACCAGACTCATCTTCCCCGCTTTCACCAGCGTTCCTTCAAAAGCCTGTTTTGCTTCTGCTCCCGAACCGTTCAGTATGCAGAACGCTGCGACTGCCGCAACACAGAGAAGAATCACAAAAAGGCCGCCTATTTTTTTACCCATATCTTTCACATCCTTTCCTTCATCATGGTGTTAGTATCCGGAATAAAAAAACTCCTATACTGGGATTTTATTCCATAAAAAAATGAGCAGCAAAAAAACGCGCCCTTCCATATCAGTTTGACTCCTCTGATATCGTAAGGCGCGCTTTCAAATTGCCCTTTTCACATCATCATCTTTTCCCTCATCGCAAGCAATATCCGCTTCTCCAGCCTCGATACCTGCACCTGCGAGATTCCAAGCTCCTTTGCTACCTCCGTCTGCGTCCTCTCTTCAAAATACCGCATCCGAATGATTGCCTGTTCCTTCTCCTCAAGCTGAGCAAACACCTCACGCAGCGCATAGCGGTTCAGCATTGCCTCGTTGTCATCCTTCGTCTCTTCCAGCTTGTCAATCAGGTAAATCGCATTTCCGTCGCCCTGGTAAATGGTCTTATATAACGACTCCACCTCCGCGCCGGATTCCAGCGCCAGCACAATTTCCTCTCTTGTAATTGCAAGCTCCTCTCCGATCTCCTCAAGAGTCGGTTCTCTGCCGTATCGTTTTTCCAGTTCATCCTTCGCTGTCCGTATTTTCATGGCCGTCTCCTTTAAGGAACGGCTCACCTTTATCATACCATCGTCTCTTAAAAAACGTTTTATCTCACCTGTAATCATGGGAACCGCATAGGTTGAGAATTTGACATCGTAAGCGGTGTCGAATTTGTCAACCGCTTTCAATAGGCCGATGCAGCCGATCTGGTAGAGATCCTCTGCCTCATGTCCGCGTCCAAGGAAGCGTCTGACAATGCTCCACACCAATCCGACATTCTCCGTTACCACCAGATCTCTGGCCTGCCTGTCCCCAAGCTTTGCCCGTCTTATCAGTTCGATGGTATCCAATTTTTCCTCACTTTCCGCCAGAAATCTTCTTCTTCATCCGAACCCTGGTTCCTTCTCCCACGCCGGAATGTACCTCCAGCTCGTCCATGAACGCCTCCATGAAAGAGAAGCCCATTCCGGAACGCTCCATGTCCGGCCTCGTCGTATACAGCGGAACCATGGCCTGGCACACATCCTCGATTCCGACCCCCGTATCCGATATTTCCACAAACAATTCCCTGCTGTGAATGGCGGCCCGGATCGTTACCGTTCCTGTTCTGTCCCGATATCCGTGAATGATCGCGTTCGTAACCGCCTCGGATACCGCTGTCTTGACATCCGCAAGCTCCTCAAGCGTCGGATCCATTCCTGCAATGAACGCCGAGGTCATCATCCTTGCAAAGCCCTCGTTCTCCGACTTTGAGTCGAACTCCAGCAAAAGCCGCTTTTCACAATCCATATTCATAAAATCCTCCATTGATATATCCTCCTTTTATACCTGCGTTCCCTTTTTACCTTCTGCCGCCTAATGCCTGAACCGCATCCCCCGCGGTATCGTATTTTTCAATTATCTTATAGATGCCTGACAGCTTAAAAATCCGGTCAACCGCTGCTCCAATCCCGCAGACTGCCGCCTTTCCCCCGGAGAAGATCACCTGCTTGTATCTCCCCATAATCACTCCAATCCCGGAGCTGTCCATAAAATCAACTCCGGTAAAATCAAATACGACATGCCGGATTGCCTCCCGTTCCAGCATCCTGTCCGCCCGTTCTCTGATGTACATTGCGTTGTGATGATCCAAATCCTCTTTCAGAGAAATAACCAGCACGTTTCCTTCCTGTGTAAAGGATGCTCCCGCATCTTCTTTCCGATATTCCACTTTTTTCATGATTCTCCTCATTTCTGCTGAACAAAAAAAGATATCAAGAGACACCCTGTCGGACCAACCCGGCCCGCGGTGCTCTCAATATCTTTTGTTGTAATCTTTATTTTATTGTAGTCTTTGTTTTGTTGTAACTCTTATTCTGTTGCTACTGAAGTCCTTTCCGAAGTTCATCCGCATCCCTTGCAATTACCGTTCCCGGGAAGTGCTCGACAACATAATCATAGTACGGTACCGCACCTGCCCCGTCTCCGGAACGGTGATAGCATCTTGCCGTATAATAGACATAATTGCCGACACTCATATCATATGTTACGAGCGTCTGGAACAAAGGAAGTGCCTCGTCATACTTCTTCTCATCATACAATGCCTTCGCCTGCTTATACAGTTCCTCGGCCGCTGTCGGGTAGATCGCGTCTTTAATCAGGGTGCTGATATCCTCCGCGTTCTCATTCTCCATTCCGGAGGTATCCAGCTCCGATATCAAAGCCGCTATCGCGATTGCCCCCTCCGGTGTCGCTTCTTTCGTATAATTCAGATATTCCTCCACTGCCGTCAGCAGGGAATCATACATGTTCCTGTCATATTCCGGAATTACAATCGAATCCAGCTCCTTCTGAAGCTCCGTCGCCTTGCTCTCAAGCAGCTTGTTCTCGCTCTCCAGCGAGTCAATCGAAGCATTCAGGCCGGCAATCTGTGAACTGTAATCCCGCTGCTTTGCGACGAATTCTTCATTCAGTCCGGTCCGAATTCCCGGCACAATTACAAAATATACAAATACGATTCCAATAAGAATTCCCAGCACCAGGTTGACATATGCCATTACATTCGGCTTGTCCTCCCGATAGCTTGTCTGTACCTCGAACTGAGCCGCCGGATCCGCACTCTCCTTCTTTCCGTTCTGTCCTTCTCCTGACGCCAGACTGTTCAGTTCTCTTAAATACCGAAGCGTCACCGTGTTGGATACGTCTATCTTCGAGGCTCTGACCAGCAGCTTTCTTGCCTTCTCGTATTCTCCGGTCTTCATGTATAAAAGAGCCAGCAGCTGCAGCGCACGAAGGAACTTCGGATTCAGACTGATTACCTTCTTTAACTGGATAATCGCCAGATCCTCGCTTTCCTGCAGCGCCGAGGAAAGCGCATAATTATATTTCTTAATCGCCTGATTCAATTGATCCAGCCGGTTCGGATTGCTCTGAACCAGATTCATATAATATTCGGCGTCATTCTCTTCTTCCTGAAAATTCTTACTGATAACCCATTCCGACAGCGCCGCAACCGTCTCGCCCATCTCATAATAGACAAGTCCAAGAAGGTTTCTTGCGTGCGTGTTCCGTTTATTCATCTCAAGGCTTCTCTTCAGCAGCAATACCGCGCCTGACAGATCTCTGACCTTTGCCTTCTCAAGACCTTTATTATAGTAAAGGTTCGAAAGCCGATATACCTTCCGGTACACGGTCACATCCTGTCCGCACAGCTCGCAGCGGTTCCTGCGATCCGCCACAGGTTTTCCACAATTCGGACA
Source organism: Lachnospiraceae bacterium (assembly GCA_017623215.1). Classification (GTDB taxonomy): domain Bacteria; phylum Bacillota; class Clostridia; order Lachnospirales; family Lachnospiraceae; genus Caccomorpha. The sequence continues at coordinate 17,732 of JAGAPO010000081.1, forward strand.
ATTCATTTGTTCTCACCTAATCCTTCTATTTTTCGGTCTCGTTCTTCCCCTTTGTTACCATGGCAAGTATGTCCATAATATCCGTCAAATCATTATTATAAATAGCCTCTTCCGCCTGATCCACTTCCAGACTCGGCTGAAACTTTGCAATCTCTTCCTCGTAATTAATCACGTTGCACATCCTCCTTTCCTGCTTTCTCCTGTACAGCTTCCCCTGTGGGAAGCCGTTATGATAGCAGCAGTGAATCCCACACGCTTGTCCCACTGTAACTATCATAGCGGCTTCCGCGAAAAAAATCAAGCGGCCGGACAGAAAAATTTGGAAATCGTCCGCATAATTCTGCCCGGTCCCGCTTAATTCGCATCTTTTTGACTTAGCAGCCCAGATGCTTCAACTGTTCCAGTACCTGATTCATCATATTCGTATACTTTGCAAGCTTCTCTCTCTCCTCGGCAAGCTTTGCCTCAGGAGCCTTCTTTACGAAATTCTCGTTCGCCAGCATTCCGTTAACGCGCTTTAACTCTCCGGTCAGGCGCTCCTTCTCCTTATTCAGGCGGGCAATCTCCTTCTCCAGATCAACAAGATCGGACAGCGGCATATAAAGGGTTGCTCCAGCAATTACCGCGGATACCGCGTCAGCAGCAATACCAGTCTTATCCGACTGAACCGTTACGTCGGAAGCTGCCGCGAGCGTCGCAAAGAATACCTTGCTGTCCTCGAAAATCTTACGAATCGCTTCTTGCTCGGATACTACGATAACGGAAGCCTTTCTGCTCGGCGGAACGTTCATTCCGGTTCTTACGGCACGGATCGATTTTACCGCCTGCTTAATCGTCTCAACGGCTTCCTCCTCCTTCGCATATACGAAGCTCTCCTCGTATACCGGCCAGGAAGAAATCATGATGGACTCCTCTTCCTCTGCCTTGCCCTCGAGCTCCTTTAAGGTGCAGAAGATTTCCTCGGTTACAAACGGCATATACGGATGTAAGAGCTTTAACGCGGTGGTCAGAACCGTCTTTAAGGTCCACATCGCAGCGGCCTTTGTCTCATCCGCATCATTGTACAGACGTGGCTTCACCATCTCAATATACCAGTCGCAGAACTCTTCCCAGATGAAATCGTAGATCTTCTGTGCCGCGATACCGAGCTCGAACTTCTCCATGTTATCAGTAACATCCTTAACCAGCGTATTTGCCTTGGAAAGAATCCACTTATCGGCGTCGGTAAACGCACTCTTATCCACGGAATCCGTATCTCCTGCCTTCTCCAGGTTCATCATAATGAATCTCGAAGCGTTCCATACCTTATTCGCGAAATTGCGGCTTGCCTCTACGCGCTCATAGTAGAACCGCATATCGTTGCCGGGCGCATTGCCGGTAATCAGGGTGAAACGAAGCGCATCCGCGCCGTATTTGTCGATGATCTCGAGCGGATCGATCCCGTTGCCGAGCGATTTGCTCATCTTGCGTCCCTGGGAGTCTCTTACCAGGCCGTGGAACAGAACTGTCTTAAACGGCTTCTCTCCCATCTGCTCATAACCCGAAAAGATCATGCGGATAACCCAGAAGAAGATAATATCATACCCCGTTACAAGAACGTCGGTCGGGTAGAAATACTTCAGATCCTCGGTCTTCTCCGGCCATCCAAGTGTCGAGAACGGCCACAATGCGGAAGAGAACCAGGTATCCAGCGTATCCGGATCCTGCGTCAGATGATCATGACCGCACTTCGGGCATACGCTCGGAGCCTCCTTTGCAACTACAACTTCGCCGCACTTATCACAATAATAGGCCGGGATTCTGTGTCCCCACCAGAGCTGTCTGGAAATACACCAGTCGCGGATATTATCCGTCCAGTTAAAATACGTGCTCTCCATACGCTCCGGAAGCAGCGTAATCTCTTTCTTCTTAACCGCCTCAACTGCAGGCTTGATTAATTCATCCATCTTAACGAACCACTGCTGCTTGATCATGGGTTCGATTGTGGTCTTGCAGCGATCATGGGTTCCAACGTTATGAGAATAGTCCTCGATGCGAACCAGAAGTCCCATCTCATCCAATTCCTTTACAATCTGCTTTCTCGCCTCATAACGATCCATTCCTGCGAACTTGCCGCCGTTCTCATTGATGGTGGCATCGTCGTTCATAATGTTGATCTCCGGAAGGTTGTGACGCTTGCCAACCTCGAAGTCATTCGGGTCATGCGCGGGCGTAATCTTAACAACACCGGTACCGAACTCGCGCTCAACATATGCATCCGCAATGATCGGAATCTCACGATCAACGAACGGAACCCTAACGGTCTTTCCAACCAGATGCGCGTATCTCTCATCCTCCGGATGAACCGCAACCGCGGTATCTCCGAGCATCGTCTCCGGTCTTGTGGTCGCAAACTCCAGGAATTCATCGGTTCCAACAACCGGATACTTGATATGCCAGAAATGGCCTGCCTGCTCTTCATATACAACCTCCGCATCCGAGATTGAAGTGCGGCAAACCGGACACCAGTTGATGATACGGGAGCCCTTGTAAATCATCTTCTTCTCGTGCAGCTTGCAGAATACCTCCGTAACAGCCTTCGAGCAGCCCTCATCCATCGTAAAGCGCTCTCTGTCCCAGTCACAGGAAGATCCGAGCTTCTTTAACTGGCTGATAATTCTTCCGCCGTACTCCGCCTTCCACTCCCAGGCTCTCTTTAAGAATCCTTCTCTTCCGAGATCGTTCTTATCAATGCCCTCTTTTTTCAGCTGTTCGATGATCTTAACCTCGGTCGCAATGCTCGCATGGTCGGTTCCGGGCTGCCAGAGCGCGTTATAGCCCTGCATTCTCTTGAATCGAATCAGAATGTCCTGCATAGTATTATCAAGCGCATGGCCCATGTGAAGCTGTCCCGTGATATTTGGGGGCGGAATCACGATGGTGAACGGTTTCTTACTATAGTCTACTTCGGCGTGAAAATACTTCTTATTCAGCCACTTCTCATACAATCTGTCCTCTATGGCGCTGGGGTCATAGGTCTTTGCTAATTCCTTCTGCATGATCTCATTCCTTTCTGCCGCGCGGGCGGCACAGTATTCTATTTTCGTTTTGTTAACGCACCTTAAGAGTGTGGCAACCGATTCCTTTTGTATAACAGAGAATTCCGCAGGTATTTCTGAATCATACAAAAGAATTCCGCAGGTATTTCCTATAACACAAAAAGGCTCCCCCTCCAAAAGGACGGGAAGCCGTGGTACCACCTTAATTCGCAGCCTATGCTGCCTCAACCCCGGTCATATAACCGGCTCGTCTGTAACGGGACTTCCCGGTAATTCCTACTGTCGTTCTCTTTCAGAATTACAGCTCCGAAGCTACCTTCAGCAGACACTTCTTTTAAGAATCCTCTCAGCCGGGTCACCCCGGGATTCCTCTCTGTTCAAAGGCCCATCTGCCTACTCCTCTTCTTCCACGCAGTTAACAAATGAAATAATATCTTTATCATAGGCAAAGATTGCGGACTTGTCAAGAGGTTCGTGCAAAAAAATCTGCTTTTTTTTAGCAATATTGACATTGTCCACCGGTTAAGGTATAATTTTTGTAGCATGAATGCAGTTATTCGGAAACCACTATATTAAAGGAGGCAGCCTATATGTCACGATACACTCTTTTGACCGAAACCGAACACGAGATTTTATCAAAATTCTGGGAGTTAGACGGCCCGATCAGTGCCAAAGCGCTGTTAGAGATTTTTCATCAGTGCGGAAAGACCTGGAAATTCTCTACCCTGAATACCTTTCTCATTCGTCTTTTCAACGCGGGATACCTGGATGCCGAACCAGGAAAGCGCTGTTATCTGTACAAGCCAGCGATGACCAGAACGGAATACGAGCGAAAGAATGCTCAATACTATCTTGATAAGATGCATAATGGCTCCTGTATCAAGTTTATCGAAGCTTTAGCGGGTGGGGATCCCCTTCCTCCCGAAAAGGAAGAGGCCCTGAACAACTGGCTTCTCCAGTGCAAAGCTAATAAGTAAGCCTTTCACATCCGACTTATAAAAGCAGCATAACGCCGATATTTCGAAGGAGCCCGGTCTTAAAGTATCCATATCGAAGCAGCTTCCACCGTCTGACCAGCCAGGCTCTTTCATGCAGCGCCGCGAATTCCCGAATCGTCCTTGCCGCCCTCTTATCCAGTGCCGTCTGATATATCCGGTAAAAATCCTCGGCCTGGAGCTGGCATTTTAGCAGGGCTTCTTTTTGCTGCCGCAGGGCTGCTGCCCGATTTCTGACATAATCGCGGTAATCTCCCGTTCCTACTACATTGTTCCCGTGCTGGCGGTAATACATGGTTGCCTCCGGATAATATCCGATATGACCGAACGCCGCGGCCAGAATGGCAATCCACCAGTCATGATATCTGGCATGCTCCGGAAGCGTCTCTATTCGTGACACGAGCGCTTCATTCATCATTACGGTACAGCCAATCATCTTATTTTCCATTAGAATATGCGGCAGATCCAGCTTTTTCGTGTTCAGTCTCCCAACCGCATAGAACGACCGATAGAGCTGCATCAGATTCTCATCGACTACGCGCACATCCGTAAATACAGCCGCAGGAATCCTTTTGCCGTATTTTTTCTCCATCTGTCTCATATAGTTCAAGGTCCGCTCAATCTTATCGGGCATCCAGACATCATCCTGATCGCAGAACATATAATAGGCCGGTACGTTGCTCGAATGTGTCCCCTGATCCTTCTCCCCGGCGGCCCTTAAGAGTGCAGACAGAAAATTCAGCGCATGCCCCCGGTTCTCCCGGTTCACATGTACATGAATCCGCTCCGGATATCTCGCTTCGTAGGATTTTGCAATCTCTACGGTCCGATCGGCAGAACCGTCATCCGCAATATGCAGACACCAGTCCGTATATCCGGATCTGAGGATGGATTCAATCTGTTCGCTCAGAAAGCGTTCTCCCTGGTAGGTCGCCATTACAATATTTACTGTGCTCATTCTTTTTCCTGCCTTTCTCTTTCCCGGCGGTTTCTCTTCGAGTCGGGAGATGTAAGCGTGTTATTTCCAGTAATGCCTGCACAGGCTGCATGCTTTGATCATCTTCTTCGGAAGTTTGTCATAATGGGTTCCCAGAAGGTATCCGGCGTATTTGCACGCGCTGTGCACGAACAGCTTTGGAAGCTCTGACAGCTTATTTTTGCGTATCAGATGCCGTGCAGTGTTCTTGACCAGCCTGATGCCCTCGGATTCTGATTTTACCGTTCCAAATACTTCGGCATACTGTCTGTGCGAAACTCCAAGGTCAAAGTTCCGTTTAAACTGCTGCTTTGCAGTGTACTGATGGGAATGATATACTTTTGCTTCTGCTGCATAGTATACTGCATGTCCTGCGTTTATCATCGCCGCGGCCATCAGCATATCCTCGTTAAATATCGTGTGCCGGACAAAGCCGCCGAGTTCCTGGTATATGTCATGCCGGTAGGCGGCACATACATTGGAACAGAAATAGGTCTTGATTCCGAGCGTCGGAATATCAGCTTTTGTTTTTTTGCGGCTCTCGGGCGGGTAGTTGAATTCGTGGGTGTAGGTCTCAATCTCACCGTCGGTCTTATCGGGGAGCTGCCTTGCATAGACAGCGGTTACATCCGGGTCGGAGAACGGGAGCAACAGGTTCTCGAGCAGATGGCTGTCCGCGGGGCAGGCATCCTGGGTCATGTAGATGAGATAGTCGGCGTCGGAATAGGTGGATCCTAAATGCCTTGTTGCCCCGTGGTCATAGTCCTGCTCGCTTAGACCCCTGATGATGATTTCAATGCGGCCGCTTCCGGGGATTGGGTGAGCCTGTGTCAGCTCCTCAACCCTGGCCCGCAGCGCTTCGGCGGTGGCTTCGCCTTTCTCGGTTACCATCAGGATGATTCGCCCCGGGAGCCTGGTCTGGGTCAGCAGACCGCCTATGAGACGGTCGAATTTGGTGTCGGGGATGTATATTGGGATGATAATATCGGCGGTTTTCGTTGTAGGTTTATTGTTCATAAGGTATTCCTCATTTCCGGGTTTGGTTTTTACTGCTTACGCAATCAGCCGTTCCATTTCGGCCACTGCGCTGTCAGAGAGTGCTCTACGTTGATTCGCTTATTCTCAAAGTCAATGTCTTTGTCGATCAGCCCGCAGAGTTCAGAAATGCGAATTCCTGTCCCTAACAGTATGGTGATTTCGTCGCAATACTTCTGACAGCCTTTATCACCCGCTATAAAGGATAGGAAAGACGCTTCCTGCGTAGGGGATAATGCCACCTTGGGCTCCGTATCATCTTCAAGGACGGTGTTGGGTTCAAAGCCGAACGGATTCTACGGATACAATCTCCTGTCTTTTCTCTGGCTCTCACCTGTCCGTAAGATACGGTTTTATTATTCCCTCTTTTCTGTGACATTTTTCGTCATGCTCCTTTCTATGACGGAAAGAGCCTTGCTGTGCCTATAATCTATTATAGCACATTCAAGACTCAAAATCCATATAGTGTATAAAGTGTCAATCACTTTTTCAAATTATTTACGTTTATCTGCATACGGCTGCCGTTCGCCTATGTGTTTATATTGCAATTTTAATAGTTCCTTTTTTGGATTGATTACAGGGGGAATTTGTGTTAGAATCTTTTGTATAAAGAAGGGCAGGTGTTTTTATTGGATAAGATTAAAGGAATTCATAAGGAGACGGAGCATCGTTTTCTGAATCTGTATTCGCTGGATATTACGGCTTCCAATGGCGGCTCCGGACAGTATTTTGTGGCTTCCAGGGCGGAGCGGATTGAGGATTTGAAGCTAATTACGGGGAAGAATAAGCCGGATGGAGTTATCATATACAGTCTTTATGGCGAAAAACGGGATAAGGTAGTGCTGATCAGACAGTATCGTTATTCCTTGAATGGATACATCTATGAATTTCCTGCCGGACTTGTGGATGATGGGGAAGATTATCATGAGGCCGGGCGCAGAGAGCTTAAGGAAGAGACCGGGCTTGATTTTGAGCCGCTCACGGTGGACGAGGCATTTCAGAAGCCATTCTTTACCACGGTCGGTATGACGGACGAATCCTGCGGCACGGTCTATGGATATGCCTCCGGCGAGCCGAGCCGTCAGTTCCAGGAAGAGCTTGAGGATATTGAGATCATTCTCGCAGACAAAGCTGAAGTCCGGCGAATCCTTAAGGAAGAGAATGTCGCGATCATGTGTGCGTACATGCTGATGCATTTTCTGAACAGCGAAGAGGGACATGCATTTGACTTTTTAAATTCCTAAGCTGCCAGCCCATTTCAGGCAAGCGGATGCCGACGCACTCTTCCGGATCCCTCTCCGTTCATCAGCTTTTCTACCTCGCTGACCGTTCCTTCATTGATATCATCCTCCGCGGTGCAAAATGCCCATTCACTCGGCAGATTGTGCCGAAGCATACATAGAGTCTTATATTTTGGGAAAAATTGAGATTCAGACGCAGTTTTATCGGTTGCGCATGAATGCTTTCCTAATTATAGAACAACAGGAGGAAATAACATGGAACTATTTCTTACAATTCTTTTATTTGCAGTCGGCGTTTTGTTCGTAGTAAAGGGCGGGGATTCCTTCGTAGACGCGGCTTCCTGGATTGCCGAGGTAAGCGGCATCCCAAAACTGATTATCGGAGCCACCATTGTCAGCGTTGCAACGACACTGCCCGAAATGCTGGTATCCGTCCTGGCAGCAACCCAGGGAAAAGTAGATATGTCAATCGGCAATGCGGTCGGAAGCGTAACTGCCAATATCGGCTTAATCCTGGCAATCGCTTTGATTTTTATGCCCGGAATCATCAAACGCAGCGACTACCTTTTCAAATCAATCCTGATGTTATCGGCCGCGTTCATCATCGTTATCTGCGGCTTCTCCGGAAAAATCAATCTTGCGTTCTCCCTTGTACTGCTTGTAATATTCCTTTGCTTTCTTTTGGAAAATGTAACTGCAGCAAAAAAGACCATGACCTCCAAACCGGACGAGCTCAAAGACGCAAGCCTGACAGAAAAAAGAACCGTCATCATCAATCTCATAAAGTTTTTCCTTGGCGCTGTCGGCATTGTATGGGGAGCTGATCTGCTTGTAGACAGCGGCAGCGAACTCGCCCGAATTGTTGGCATATCCGAACGAATCATCGGTGTCACCCTCGTAGCGGTCGGCACATCCCTGCCCGAGCTGATTACCACAATTACAGCGATAGCCAAAAAACAATCCGCCCTTTCCGTCGGAAACATTCTCGGCGCAAACATAATGGACTTAACCCTTATCATGCCCCTAAGTGCTCTGATATCCGGTCAATCCCTTCCGGTATCCGCAACCTCCGCCCTAATCGACCTGCCCGCCTGCTTATTAGTCGCCCTAATCGCAATCATACCTGCTATGATCCGCTCCAAATTCAGCCGCTGGCAAGGTTTTGTCTTACTTGCCATATACGCGGTCTATATCATAATCACCTGCTTCCTCATTTAGCCATTCAATGCAAAGGAATCATCCCCATACCGATGTCAGTGCCCTGACAGAAAAAAAGTTCCGACATGCCCTCCCGCAAGAGTTAGGCATCGTCGGAACTTCTTTTCCGTCAGGGCGCATCCGTCCTTGATCCATTATTCCTTTGCATTAATATAATTCATCAGGCCGCCCGCATTAATCAGCTTCTGCATAAACTCCGGAAACGCCTGCCCCTGATACTTCGTTCCTTTTGTGTGATCGGTAATAATACCGGTATCGAAATCGATCTCAACATCATCTCCTGCTTCGATCTCTTTTGCCGCCTGCTCACACTCGATGATCGGAAGTCCGATATTGATTGCGTTGCGGTAGAAGATTCTTGCAAAGGTCTCTGCGATAACGCAGGAGATTCCTGCGGTCTTGATTGCGAGCGGCGCATGCTCTCTGGAAGAGCCGCAGCCGAAGTTTTTGTTTGCAACCATGATGTCACCGACCTTTGCCCGGTTCACAAAGTCCGGATCGATATCCATCATACAGTGGGAAGCAAGCTCCTTCGCATCCGAGGAGTTCAGATATCTTGCCGGAATGATAACATCCGTATCTACATTATCGCCATATTTATGCACGGTACCATGTGCTTTCATGTTCTCAATCCTCCATTTTTTATTCTACGTGTCATAGTGCTCTGTGCTTTCGATGTCACAGAGCACGCCCGTGATTGCGGGTTTGCTTGTCACATCATATCGGGCATTATTACAGTCCTAATTCTGCAGGCTCCGAAATCTTGCCCGTTACCGCACTCGCTGCTGCAACCGCAGGGCTTGCCAGATATACCTCGGACTCGATATGTCCCATACGTCCGACGAAGTTACGGTTCGTTGTGGATACGGCTCTCTCTCCTGCCGCCAGTACGCCCATGTGTCCGCCAAGGCAGGGGCCGCAGGTCGGGGTGCTTACAACTTCACCTGCTTTAATGAAGGTCTGAATCAGGCCCTCTTCGATTGCCTGAAGGTAGATCGCCTGAGTCGCCGGGAAGATGATCGTACGAACGCCGTCCGCAACCTGTCTGTCCTTTAAGATCTCAGCAGCAACCCGTAAGTCACTGATTCTTCCGTTCGTGCACGAACCGATGACAACCTGGTCGATCTTTACGTCACCGGATTCCTTTACTGTCTTCGTATTCTCCGGCAGATGCGGGAACGCAACCGTAGGCTCGAGCTCGGATAAATCGATCGTAATCACATCGTCGTACTCGGCATCCTCATCCGCCTCGTATACCTTGTATTCCTTCGCGGAGTGCTCCTTCATGTAAGCAATCGTCAGATCGTCAACCGGGAAAATACCGTTCTTCGCACCGGCTTCAATCGCCATATTCGCAATCGTAAAACGGTCATCCATGCTTAAGTTCGCGATACCGTCTCCCACGAACTCCATGGACTTGTACAGTGCGCCGTCCACACCAATCTTGCCGATAATATGTAAAATAACATCCTTACCGCTTACCCATTTCTTCGGCTTGCCGGTCAGAACGAACTTGATTGCCGAAGGAACCTTGAACCACGCCTTTCCGGTAATCATTCCGGCACCCATATCGGTCGAACCGACACCCGTCGAGAACGCGCCGAGTGCACCGTAGGTACAGGTGTGGGAATCCGCACCGATGCAGGTCTCTCCTGCAACAATCAGCCCCTTTTCCGGAATCAGTGCATGCTCAATGCCAACCTTTCCGACCTCAAAATAATTCTCGATTCCGTGCTCTTTTGCGTACTCTCTTACGCATTTGCAGTGCTCTGCGGACTTAATGTCCTTGTTCGGTGTAAAATGATCCGGTACCAGAGCAATCTTGCTCTTATCAAATACGGTCTTCTTATTTAACTTTTCCACCTCGTGAATCGCAACCGGCCCTGTAATATCATTTGCAAGAACCAGATCCAGATCCGCCTCAATTAACTGTCCTGCCGCTACCGATTCCAGTCCGGCATGTGCGGCAAGAATCTTCTGTGTCATCGTCATTCCCATGGTACATCCTCCTAATCATTATTCTAACCTGCATGCCGCGGCTCCCAGCTCCGGCACAAATCTATGTATGAAAAATGGGAGCGGCAGCGCAATTTCTCACACTATCTGTGCTGCAATCAGGTCACCCATCTCCTTGGTTCCAATCAGCGTACAGCCCTCGGACATAATATCAATCGTACGGTAGCCCTGATCCAGAACCTTGTTAATTGCTTCTTCGATCTTATCCGCCTCTTCCATCAGGTCGAAGGAATAGCGAAGCATCATAGCCGCAGAAAGAATCGTCGCGATCGGGTTCGCCTTGTTCTGTCCTGCAATATCCGGTGCGGAACCGTGGCTCGGCTCGTATAATCCAAGCTTTGTCTCTCCAAGGCTTGCACTGGAGAGCATTCCGATGGAGCCAGTTACCATACTCGCCTCATCCGATAAGATATCGCCGAACATGTTCTCGGTCAGTACCACATCGAACTGTCTCGGATCCTTGACCATCTGCATTGCGCAGTTATCAACCAGCATATCGGTCAGCTCCACTTCCGGATACTCCGCTGCAACCTCTTTTACCACCTGTCTCCAAAGCCTTGAGGTATCCAGCACATTCGCCTTATCAACCGAGCAGACCTTCTTATTCCTCTTCATCGCAACATCGAACGCCCACTTTGCAATTCGTCTGATCTCGTTCTCGTCATAGGGCATCGTATCAACCGCCTTGCGGATTCCATTCTCCACCTTCGTCTCGCGGGGTCCAAAGTATACGCCGCCGGTCAGCTCTCTTACCACCAGAAAATCAAAGCCGTCTCCGATTAACTCATCCTTTAACGGACATGCATTCTTAAGCTGTCTGAATAATACCGCCGGACGCAGATTGCAGAATAATCCGAGCTCCTTTCTGATCTTTAACAGACCTGCCTCCGGTCTTAAGTTCGGAGGCAGCTGATACCAGTTCGACTGGCCGACATTGCCGCCAACCGCGCCTAACAGAACCGAATCGCCGGACTTGGCAATCGCGATTGCCTCATCCGTTAACGGAACTCCGCACGCGTCAATCGAGCATCCGCCCATCAGAATCTCGGTATATTGAAAGTTGTGCCCGTATACCGCTCCAACCTTATCAAGTACCTTACATGCTTCCCTGACGATCTCGGGGCCAATTCCATCGCCGGGAATTAATGTTACTTTGTAATCCATCATTCTCCTCATTTCCGCACCGTTTTTATTCTGGGAGCCGCGGCTTACGGTGCTTCCGCGGTATCTCCTCCTTTTCCGTCAGTTCCTGCAGGTATTATCCTACAATTCCTTTCGATTTTTCTGCCTCTGCTATGAAATCTGTTGCAATTATAGCATAGATTCTGTTATAATTCAAATACATATTATGAATATTTATCATAACTCAAAGTTATACTATTGGAATTCACCTGCGAACACGCTTTGTTAACCGGAACGCTATATTTATACTCATATGGTGAGTCTATATTGAAGGAGGATCTGACTATGGAACCGGATATTTCCTTATCATCGTACCAGATATTTAATACCGCCGCGCGGACGCTGAACATCTCCCGCGCCGCAAGGGAGCTCTTCATCAGCCAACCCGCCATCAGTAAGGCGATCGCGAAGCTGGAAGAAAGCCTGAACGTCAAGCTGTTCATCCGAAGCTCGAGGGGGGTTAAGCTGACCGAGGAGGGGCGGATGTTCTATGAATATACCAGCCAGGCCTTCGACATGCTGCACCGGGGAGAAGAGAATCTGCGCCAGATCGCAACGCTCGGCATCGGCCATATTCGAATCGGCGTCAGCACTACCCTGTGCAAGTATCTGCTGATACCCTACCTGAAGGCCTTCATCTCCCGTTATCCGCACATCAAGATTACGATCCAGTGCCAGTCCACCCTCCATACCCTCTCTCTTTTGGAAAGCGGAACGATTGATATCGGTCTCATCGGCAAGCCGAACCACTTAAGCCAGCTTGCATTTGACCCGGTCGGGGAAATCGAGGACGTATTTGTCGCGGCTGGTGCATACCTGGATAATCTCTGCCTGCGCGCCGGAAAGAGCCGCGTTCAGGAATTCTCTGTGGCGGAACTCTTCTCTGCTGCGAACGTCATGCTTCTGGATGAGCAGAACATAACCAGACAATACATTGACAATTATTTCAAGCAGAACCGCATCACCACCGGACAGCTCTTAGAGATCAGCAACCTGGATCTCCTGATTGACTTCGCACGCATCGGCCTCGGAATCGCCTGCGTAATCCGCGAATTCATAAAAGAGGATCTCGACACCGGAACACTGATCGAGATCCCCTTGAATACGCCGATTGCCAAACGCGAGGTCGGCTTCGCCTATGACCGCCACAAAGCGCAGAACGAGGCAATGCGTAAATTTATTGAATTCTGTAAGAATCCGGCGGAATAACCTTGCCGGATGAAAATCAGATGCGGCATCGGATGTTCATCTCCGCCCCAATGCGCTCCTTCCCGCAGGACATTCTTGTCCCATGGGAAAGTTTGGCAAACATTCCTATGAGACAAGAAACTGCTTCTTATAAGCCTCGAACGCGGATGGCAACGAATACTCCCTTGCTAATGTATCGGCATCGACAAACTGCAGATCTGAAAATGCATATGCGGCAGGGTCACCGCTCTCTCCATATGCCGCCGTATCCCGAACAAGATATTCCAAAGGCAGCTCGGCAAGCTCCGCCAGATACCCCTGCATATGCCACTCAATATGGGAAAAGATATGCTTCGCCTCCCCCATATCCGTAATCGCCGTGACCGAGTACCCACAGGCCTTCAGATACTCCTCCGCCCCGGATATCGGAAGCTTTCGCTCAATGCCCGGCAGCTCCCAAAGCCCTGCTAAAAGCCCCTTGTCCGATCGCTTTCGAACGGCGTACCGCTCGCCGAGCTTCAGTACAAATCTGGTTCTCTCACAACTCGTACTTTCTTTCTTCGCATTCGCCTTGACCGGAATCAGCTGCCAGGTATCCTCACGATACGCCCTGCACAGATGCACAACCGGGCATTTTGCGCATAAAGGTCTGCCATTCGGAATGCAGACTGTCGCTCCAAGCTCCATCAAAGACTGATTGTAATCCCCGGGCCTGTCCTTTGGCATAATGCCGCGCAGCTCCTCTTCCATCTTCTTTTTCACGGATGCTTTTGTAATATCATCAAAGCTTCCGGTAATTCGGTTCATAACGCGCAGTACATTTCCGTCCACTGCGGGCTCCGGAATGCCGAATGCAATCGAGGCAATCGCTCCCGCCGTGTAGCTTCCAATTCCCGGAAGCGCAAGCAGTGCCTGATAATCCCCCGGCACCTCGCCGTTATATTGCTCCACCATAATCTGTGCCGCTTTCTTCAGATTCTTCGCTCTCGAATAGTAACCGAGCCCTTCCCAAAGCTTGAGCAGCCGCTCTTCTTCAACCGCTGCCAGATCTGCCACGGTCGGAAGCGCCGAAAGGAACCTGTCATAATAGCCCCTCACTGCCTCCACTCTCGTCTGCTGTAGCATAATCTCCGAGATCCACACGTGATATGGCTTCGGATCCTGCCGCCAGGGCAGAATCCGCTGATTATAATCATACCAGTAAAGCAAATATTCTACTGTCTCTCGATATTGTTCTTTCATCGTTTTTCTATCTCTTTTCTAACGGAACATAGTCCTGATGCTTCGCCACGCTCTTATATGCCGGACGAATAATCTTTCCCGCATTCACCAGCTCCTCAATCCGATGCGCACTCCAGCCCGCGATTCTGGCAATCGCAAAAATCGGCGTATATAACTCAAGCGGCAACCCAAGCATCCGGTATACAAATCCGCTGTAAAAATCCACATTTGCGCTGACCCCCTTGTAGATCTGGCGCTCCTTCGCAATTACCTCCGGCGCAAGACGCTCCACAAGCGAATACAGCTGGAACTCATCGTCCAGCCCCTTCTCCTCGGAAAGGCTCTTAACAAACTTCTTAAATACATTTGCACGCGGGTCGGATAACGAATACACTGCGTGTCCCATTCCATAAATCAGTCCCGCATGGTCAAATGCCTCTTTATGCAGCAGCGCTGTCAGATACGCCCTGACCTGATCCTCATCCTTCCAGTCGGAAATATGCTCCTTCATATCCTCGAACATCTTCACAACCTTAATATTCGCACCGCCGTGCCTCGGCCCTTTTAATGAGCCAATCGCGGCCGCAATCGCCGAATACGTATCCGTCCCTGACGACGTAACCACATGTGTTGTAAAGGTGGAATTATTACCGCCTCCATGCTCCGCATGCAGCACGAGCGCAACATCCAGGATTCTCGCCTCAAGCTCCGTATACTTACTGTCCGGACGTAACAGGTGCAGAATATTCTCCGCAGTTGATAACTTCGGGTCGGGTGTATGAATCACCAGACTCTGATTATCATGATAATGCCGGTAGGTCTGATATTCGTACACCGATAAAAGCGGGAACAGCGCTGTCAGCTGCAGACACTGACGCAGCACGTTCGGAATCGAAATATCATCCGCTCTGTCATCATACGAATACAAAGTAAGCACACTTCTCGCCAGCGTATTCATCATATCGCTGCTGGGTGCCTTCATAATAATATCGCGCACAAAGCTGGTCGGAAGCGAACGATACTCTCCGAGCAGCTGATTAAAATTCGCAAGCTCCTCTTTATTCGGGAGGCCCCCGAACAAAAGCAGATACGCCGTCTCCTCGAAGCCAAATCTCTTCTCTTTAATAAAACCGTCCACGATCTCTTCCACATCGACACCGCGGTAAAATAACTTGCCCTCGCAGGGGATCATATCCTCATCTACAACCGTATACGAGCGAACCTCGGCAATCTCCGTCAGCCCCGCCAGAACACCCTTTCCGCTGACATCACGCAAACCGCGCTTTACATCGTATTTTTTATAAAGAGACGGATCGATCGCACCATTTTTCGTGCAAAGCTCGGTGAGATGCAGAATCTGAGGGGTAATTTCGGAAAATGGATTATATTGCATAAAGCTGCCTCCTTTTAATAAATATGTGGTATAAAATGTGTGTCATTCGGTATCTGAACTTCCATAAGAAATTCCAGAAAAGAATTATCTAACAAGAAAAAGTTGGTATTTATTTTATCATGCCATGCCACATTTTACAAGTTAAAAAATGTTAAATTTCCTTAATTTTGCGATAAAATATTCAAATTACCCGTTAATTTTGTATAAAAACCAATTTTTGCGCACATAATGTGAATATTATCCAGACATTTTTACCGGCATTCTCTATTCCGGCTGCCCGTGAATGAAATCACCGGGTACCAATTGTCTGTTTACCGCCTTTCCTGTTTGAAAAATTTGGGTTGAATGAAAAAGTAAATTCCACATGTAAACTTAAATTCCATACTGAAGACAAAAGTCTACTTTTTAGGGTTTGACGAATTATGTTAGACCCTTTATAGTAGAAATTAGGCCAGATAATAAATGATGTCATCGGAAA
>JAGAPO010000082.1 GCA_017623215.1 Lachnospiraceae bacterium
ACAGGCGCAGCTTAAAGTTGAAATCACAAATCTGCAAAAAGAAGTCGAAGTACAGGAACGACAGATAGAAAACCTTGAACAGTTTATTCAGCGGGTACACAGATACACCACACTCGCAGAACTCACGCCATACGCCCTCAGAGAGCTTGTAAAGGCGGTTTATGTGGAAGCTCCCGACAAGTCCAGCGGTAAGCGCAAGCAGAAGGTACATATCGAATATGACCTTGTTGGCTACATTCCCGTGGATGAACTGATAAAAGCGGAACAGGCATGACCGAAATCATGCCTGTTCCAAGAAATTCAAATATTACTGTTTTACGACCACCGAGCATTCCGCCAGTGTCTTTTGGTCCTTTGGGATTTCCCAGGACATCCTATTACTTCTTCTCTTCCTTCTCCCCGCCATCCTTATTCGGCTTCTCAACCTCAACAACCGCGGTCTTTTTCATCGGAATCCGGCAGTTCTTGTTGTTGCCGAACTCAACGATAATAATCTCTTCCATTACGTCAATCACAACGCCGTAGAAGCCGCTTGTGGTCAGGATGCTGTCACCAACCTCCAGGGAAGCCACCAGTGCATCCTGCTGCTTCTGCTGCTTCTTCTGCGGGCGGATTGCCATAAAATAGAATACCAGGCCGATGATAACGACATACGCAACCGTCACCCAGATTCCCATTCCGCTGCTGCCATCCGTCGAAGTTGTTAAAAACGGTAAATAGTTCATGTGTATTTCCTCCTGAAATATAATTATAATAATCGAATATCATCTCAAATAGAAAGCTGATATTCATAACGCACCTTTAAACTGCAATAGCATAATGATTCGGAACCGCTTCGCTATTCGTTCTCACCCTGCTCAAATCCGGCGAGCTTTCCCGCCTTATATTGCGCAAAGCATCCATTCTCGATCGCCTCTCTGATCTCCTCCATCATCTTATTATAAAAATAAAGATTATGGGTCACGAGGAATCGGAGTCCCAACATCTCTTTCGCCTTCAGCAGATGCCTGATATATGCCCTGCTGTAGCGTCTGCAGACCGGACACCCGCAGCCTTCTTCAATCGGCCGATCATCCAGCTCATACTTTGCATTCAGAAGATTCATCTTACCGTGATTCGTATACGCGTTGCCGTGCCGTCCGTTCCGGGCCGGATAGACGCAGTCAAAGAAATCAACTCCGCGCTCCACAGCCTCCAGTATATTGGCCGGCGTTCCGACGCCCATCAGATAGACCGGCTTATTCTCCGGCAGATACGGAACCGTCTTCTCAATAATCTCATACATCTGCTCATGCGTTTCTCCGACCGCAAGGCCGCCAAGCGCATACCCATCCAGGTCTAACTCAGATATCTGCTTCGCATGCTCGATTCGGATATCGGCAAAGGTTCCGCCCTGATTAATTCCAAACAGCATCTGCTGCTTATTAATCGTATCCTCAAGCGAGTTCAGTCTTGTCATCTCCGCTTTGCAGCGATTCAGCCATCTGGTTGTTCTGGCAACGGAATTCTCCATATACTCTCTGGTCGCGGGATGCGGCGGACATTCATCGAATGCCATCGCAATTGTGGAAGCCAGATTCGACTGAATCCTCATGCTTTCCTCCGGGCCCATGAATATCTTCCTTCCGTCCACATGCGAGTTGAAATATACGCCCTCTTCCTTGATCTTTCGAAGTCCGGCAAGGGAAAATACCTGGAACCCTCCGGAGTCCGTCAGAATCGGCTTGTCCCAGACCATGAACTTGTGAAGGCCGCCCAGCTTCTTGATGACCTCGTCTCCCGGTCTGACATGCAGATGATACGTGTTGGACAGCTCCACCTGTGTCCCGATTGCTTCCAGATCCTCGGTGGATACCGCTCCCTTAATCGCTGCTACAGTGCCTACGTTCATGAATACCGGTGTCTGAATCGTTCCATGCACCGTCTTGAATTCCCCGCGTTTGGCGCTGCCGTCTTTACATATTAGTTTGTACATGTGTGTCTCCTTGTATCCTACCTCATAACTGCGGGCATACTCCTGCCGCATTATTACCAGTATAAAATAAATTCTTCTCTTTTTCAACCATAAATTTCATTCTGCCCCTCTGTTTCATAATTCTTTATATTTTTTTTATAGAATCGCTTGTCGTATGCGCAAAAACTTGTTAAAATAAGGAACAACACCATATAGAAAGGACATGCCTCATGGAATTACGCTGGAATTTGGACGATATCTATACTTCTTTGAGTGATAAGGCGCTTCTTGCAGATAAGAACCGCCTGTTTGAAATGATACATACCAAGGCGGAACAGTACCGCACCTTTTTTGAGGGACGCACCGCTGTCGCGGATAAGCTGACCGATTATATTCTCACGATCAATGAAATCAACAGCCTGTATCTGAAGCTGGCGGCATTTGCAAGGCTGCATCTTGCTATTGATACCGGCGACCAGGCTGCGATGAAGCTGCAGAAGGAGCTTGAGGATATTATGCCGAGGCTTTCGGATATTAATCTTCCGTTCCTTCGCTTCCTGAATTCGGTCGGAACGCTGGATTATTATATTGAAGGACATTCCCTGTTAGAAAGCCACAAAGAGATTCTTCGCGATCTCTCCGTTCAGGCGAGCCATCTAATGGATAACGAAGCGGAGGCGGTGGTAAGTGCGCTGCAGCCGAGCGGCTCCTACGCCTGGGAGGAACTGCACGACGAGCTGACCAAGTCCCTCATCGTCGATGTTCATATCGGCGGCGAGGTTCGTTCCGTCCCTCTCTCCGTTGCAAGAAATATGGCTTACGCGCAGTCGCAGGAACTCAGAAAGGCTGCCTACACCGCAGAGCTTAAGGCCTACCGCAAGTGTGCCAAGGGGATCGCGGCCTGCTTAAATTCCATCAAGGGTGAGGCTCTGATTACCGCTCATGCAAGAGGATTTGAACATCCGTTAGATGTCACGCTTGCAGACTGCCGTATGGAACGCAAGACCCTAAATGCAATGTTTGCGGCAATCTGGAACGCGCTTCCGGATTTCAGGCGGTATATGAAGCATAAGGCAAAGCTCCTCGGACACGAGGGAAGCCTTCCGTTCTATGAACTGTACGCTCCGGTCGGCCACTTTACCTCCCGTTTCTCCTACGAGGATGCGCGAACCATCATTATCCGCGAGTTCAGCCGATTCGACGAGGAGCTTGGAGCATTTGCAAGGAATGCCTTTGATAACGGCTGGATCGATCTGGAGCCCAGAGAAGGTAAGATCAGCGGTGCGTTTACCTGTAATCTGCACGCGATCAAAGAGAGCCGCATCATGGTCAATTTCACCGGTACCTTCTATGATCTGACCACGATTGCCCATGAGCTCGGCCATGCTTATCATAACGAGGTATTAAAGAACCGCACGATTTTAAATAATGATTACACCATGCCGCTCGCGGAGACCGCTTCCATCTTCTGTGAGACCCTGGTTACGAACGCAATTCTTGCCGAGGCGGACGCAGAGGAGCGGTTTGCGATTCTGGAGCATAATCTGTTGAATTATACGCAGATCTGCGTGGAGATTCTGGCCCGTTACACCTTCGAGACCAGGCTCTTCGAGAAGCGCTCCGATCATCCGCTTTCAGTTGAGGAACTCAACGCTCTGATGCTGGACGCACAGAAATACGCTTACGGTGACGGACTTACGGGAGATCTGCACCCCTATATGTGGGCCTGCAAACCGCACTACTATTTTCCGGATTTCCATTTTTACAATTTCCCGTATCCTTATGGGCTTCTGTTCGCAAAGGGTCTGTTCGCAATCTATGAGAAGAACCCGGGGCCGGAATTCGTTACGATGTTCCGCCAGGTGCTCTTTGCAACCGGCTCCTCGAATATGGAAGAGATCTTTCAGATCATCGGCTGTCCGTCCGATTCGCTCGAGTTCTACGGCAACGCCCTTCGATTGATTACCAATCAGATCGACGCATTCTGCAGACTGGATTAGCCCGGAGAATCCTATTCGTAAGATCCTTTTGAATTCTCCACAAAAAAACTCCGGCATGCGTATTCCGCGCATACCGGAGTTTTTCGTGCATCCTAACATGATCCGCCGCCATCCGGCGGAATAAGTCCTTGTCTTTTGTCAGGCTTCTATCAGCCTACTGCAAATTTCTTAATTGTATTTTCAAATGTCGAGTCATATCCTCTGCAGGCAACGGTAACCGGATTCGACACCAGGCCCAGTACTCCAAGGAACGATTTTGCATCTACGATAATACGATTGTAAATTACGTCAATGTCAAAATCGCACTTCTCTGCCGCGCTGACAAATTCCTTTACATCTTCGGGTGCACACAAACGAATAACCTTGTTCTCCATAACACACTCCATTCCTGCCGGTAATCCACTGCTTGGGATCCCGGCACAATTTGCATCCTTTTCTAAAGATACTCCCGTATTCGTATCAGCTCAACTCTCTCCGTCAAGCATATATGAGTTATAGCATCTTTGCTTTAATCCGTCAACTAATTTTTCATCCACCCGTTTTTTCTATTTTTTTCCTTTTTTTTGTGCAGAATGTCCTCTATTCCTTCTATGACGGACAAAATTTCTCCCGTTTCATGTTTTTAATTTAATGATCTGGTGTTTTTTTCCATTCATTTTTTTCATCCAGCATCACTTTAACCAAAAATTTTCTCAAATTTTTTCCAGATTGACGAAAACAAACTCTATCAATTTCTTTTGGAAACTGATATACTATATCTTATCATTACTGCTGATATACGTTCATGTTTTCAAAAAAGGAGGCTAATTATTCTATGGAACTCTCAAGGGTGAAACAACTTTCAGATTCTATCCGTGCCAACGTGGAAAAGGTTATTGTTGGAAAGTCAAATGTCATTGATCTTTTGCTGACCGCTCTGTATGCGAACGGTCACGTTCTATTAGAAGATGTTCCTGGAACCGGCAAGACCATGCTTGCCAAATCGCTTGCCCGTTCTCTGGATGCGGATTTCGGGCGAATTCAGTTCACTCCCGATCTGCTTCCCTCGGATGTTACCGGTCTGAACTATTTTAATCAGAAGGAAGGCGAATTCCGTTTCCGCAAAGGCCCTGTATTTACCAACATTCTGCTCGCAGATGAGATCAACCGCGCGACTCCCAGAACGCAGTCAAGCCTTTTAGAGTGTATGGAAGAAAAGCAGGTTACTATCGACGGCGAGACAATGGCACTTTCCCGCCCGTTCCTGGTTATCGCGACTCAGAACCCCGTTGAGACCGCCGGAACCTTCCCTCTTCCGGAAGCGCAGCTGGACCGTTTTCTGATGCAGATTCCGATGGGATATCCGAACGAGGAGGAGGAGCTTGCAATTCTGAATCGCTTTGCAGCTGCCAATCCGCTCGCTTCCCTTGCACCTGTCTGCTCCGGCGAGACACTGCTTGAGGTTCAGGAGAGTATCTCCGAGGTTTATGTACATCCCCTGGTGATGTCTTATCTGGTACATATTGCGGAAGCAACCAGGAACCACGGACAGATTGCCCTCGGTGTCTCTCCTCGCGGAAGTATTGCTTTCTTACGCTGCGTAAAGGCATATGCCGCGTTATCCGGTCTGACCTACGCAACACCCGACATGGTAAAATACCTGGCTCCCTTCTGTCTGGCTCACCGTCTGGTGCTGCGCGCCTCCTACCAGCAGGGCGGTTCCGCATCCGATTACATCCGGGATATTCTGAATCAGGTTCCCGTACCGACTGAGGATTTTTCCAGATAGGAGTGCTTATGCTGTTACTTTCTATTTTACTATGCGTTGCCCTGCTGTATTACCTCCAGGATAAGCTGTACAAGCGCTATTGGGATACGGGGCTTTACGCTTCCCTGAATCTGTCCGATACCCGGGCGGTGGAGGGCGATTCCCTCACGCTGACAGAGACGGTGGAGAATCATAAGCTGCTGCCGCTTCCTCTCGTCCATGTCAAGTTCGTAACCGATCGCAGCCTGGTATTCGAGGATGACGACAATGCCGCCATTACGGATTCCTACTACCGCAATGATATCATGTCCGTCCTTTCGTGGCAGAAGCTGACCCGAACGCTGACCTTTCAGTGTACGAGGCGCGGATATTTTCCGGTTCACAGCCTGACCATCACCTGCGGCAACCTGTTCTTCAGCGCGGATCACCTGGCGACCTATCCGTGCAGTAAGCAGCTCTACGTCTATCCCCGCTTCGTCGATTCCTCTGCCTTCGAGCCGGCTTTCCGCAAGATGTTCGGAAGCGTCCTGACCAGGCGCTGCCTCAACGAGGATCCGTTTGAATTCCGAAGCATCCGGGAATATCAGAGCTACGATGACCGCAAGTCCGTCAACTGGAAGGCATCCGCAAAGACAGGTGCCTTAAAGGTCACAACACACGATTACACCGCCACCCAGCAGGTTCGAATACTCCTGAATCTGGAGGAGGGTTCGATGCTTCATTACGAGAATCTCCTGGAAGAATCCATCCGTCTTGCAGCAACTGCTGCGGCCGCATTTCTCGATCGCGGTATTATCGTATCATTAACCACGAACGGACGGGATATTATTACCCAGGAGCCTCTCTCGGTTCCCGAAGGCTCCGGAGCCGGGCATATGCGTACGCTGAATGAGACGCTTGCAAGAATCGATCTCGGACAGGATGCCGCTCCGATCGGACCAATCTGTGAATCACTGATTGCGCAGACCCGCTCCCAGGATTATCTGATTCTGATCTCGACTTACCAAAGAGAGGATCTGCAGGACCTGCTCAGACGTCTGCCCGGAAAAGCGGATTCCTTCCTTTGGCTGATCCCTCTGGAGCGAAGCATGGAGTTCAAGGTTGCGGGCGATCTTGCGCGCTCCGCCCTTCCCTGGTATGTTAACAAATAAAGGAGGCCGTATATGAAACTTAGATTTTACCACATACTGAGTGATTTATTCACCAATGAAATTCGGACTCTGCTCTGCCTCCCGCTCGGCATCACACTGCTTCAGCTCTCCTTCGGCCGCTCTGAACAGCTACCCTTCTCCCTGCTTCTGACGCTGATTCTTGGTGTCGTCCTTCTGTGCTTTATCTATACCGTCATACGGGCATGCGTCCACATCATCATCCCTTTTTTCCTGCTGCATGCCCTGATAGCCGGCGCGGCGATTCTGCTGTGCTTCACAAGCTCAATGCCCGCCGTAATCCTCATCGGCACCGTATTCGTTGTTCTGGAGACCATTGCCAGTATCCGCCATCGCCTGAGGGCGAAGGCTTTCCCGGATAACGCCTCCCCCATGCTGCTGATTCTGCTCCTTCTGGCAGTAATCGTGGGCGCTTATTTTGATCTGCACATGTTCGACACCCTATTCGCCGTACTCCTCGGAATCTGCATTCTGATGTACCTGTTCAACATCTATATGCTGAACTTTCTCAAATACGCTCATATCGAGGAGAATAAACGAACCATTCCCTACCGCAGAATCACCGGTACCTACCACATGCTCCTTGGAATCTTCTCGCTTGCCGCGATTGCGGTCATGTTCATCGCCCGTTTTCTCCCGCTCGGAAGCGTCCTTGGAACCTTAGGAGATGCCGCTCTCACAGCTCTTCGTTTCCTCGTAAAGCTGTTCTCCAGAGACAAAAAAGAAATACCGGAGGAAGAGCTTACGACCGAAGCAACTACACGGGCCACCCAGGCAGCTCAGACCATGATTCCAAAGGGAAATACCGAGCCCTGGTGGATCTGGGAATTCTTACAGGAGGTTCTTTTTATTGTAGGAAAGATTGCAATCGTTGTCGGAATCGCTGCCGGAATCGCCTATGCGATTTACCAGATCTACAAATATTTCTACGCGAAGAATATGGCGGCCACGGACAAGACCGAGTCCCTTCTTTTCGCAGACACTTCTGAACGGTTTAAGCGCCAGGAAGCCACATTCCACAACCTCCTGCGCCGCTTCTTCCCGCGTACCCATTCCGAACGCATCCGCCGAGACTTCACCCGGCTCGTAGAGACGCAGAACACGGACATCAACCCGACCCACACACCGAGAGAGCTCCTAAAACAGCCGGACAAAACTGAGGCCGAAGCCCTTGCATCCCTTTACTCGCAGGCAAGATACAGCGACAAAGAATGCACGAAGGAAGACTCCGACCGATTCAAAACCCTATCCAAACAATACAGCAAATAGAACCAATATCAGAAAAGGCAGACAGCCCTCCCTCATCGGAAACCAGCCGTCTGCCTTTTACCGTATTGATCTTAGGAAGAAGCAGCTCCTTCTTCCCCTTTCCAATCGCTTTACAATCCTTTCTCAAATACAACTGCCTGGCCGTTCTTTGCCGACTCGAACACCGCCTCCATGAGCTTCATAACCCTCATAACCTCCGGCAGCTTAATCTTCGGTTCTTCTTCTCCGCGAATCGCCGCCATCACATTCTTATAAAAATCATGAATATCACTTCTGACAATCGGAAGCTCCTCCGTACGAATCGTATCCTCACGTCTCGGTGCCATTGTCTTGGTAAGCCCGGCTGCAGTAATCACGGGCGTAATATCCTTCTCATTCACGCCAACCGCGCGAACAATCTTCCCCTTAAGGCTCCAATCCTCAATCACCGCAGTACCATCCTGACCGAGCACATACCAGCGCGGCAGACACACAAAATTACTGGTTCCAACCTCAACCATCACCTGAAGCCCGCTCTCAAACATCAGCTCAGCCGTAAATCCATCATCCACAAGCGTATTCGTCACATTCGTAACCGTAGCATACACTCTCTTTAACTTCTCCGGAACCATCAGCATCACCTGATCGAGCAGATGAACGCCCCAATCCAGCACCATACCGCCGCCATGCTCGGGCTCCTGTCTCCAATCCCCAGGAATTCCCCTGGAACCATGTACCCTTGACTCAATCCTGAACGGTTCACCAATTAGCTTCTCGTCAAAGATCTTCTTAACTGTCAAAAAGTCCTCATCCCAGCGTCTGTTCTGATGCACCGTGAACAAAACCCCATTCTCCTCAGACGCCCGAATCATCTCTTCCAAATCCGCACTGGAAAGCGTAACCGGCTTCTCACTGACGACATTCTTCCCGGCCTTCATCGCCTGAATCGCAATCGGCCGATGCAGATCATTCGGAGTGGACACCAGCACAATATCAATCTCCTCATCCCCGAGCAGCGCCTCCAGCGACTCATACGCCAAAAACCCTTTCTCCTTCGCCGCCTCTCCTCGCTCCGGCTTAATATCAAACACACCCTTCACCACGAGTCCCTCAATCTCACTCGCAATCCTGCCATGCCAACCGCCCATACCGCCATACCCGACGATACCGAGGCACATCTGACCCTTCCTATTCATAACAGCTCCACTTCCCGGGCACTCATTCACCCGTCAACATATCCACGCTCCACCGAGCAAATTACGGCTCTTACGCCCAAGTAACCGCCCCTTTATCCTCAAACAGCATCACATTCTTAAGACAGGAAATGGCCTTCTCAAGTCCTTCCTTCTTCGACATCAGACTATCCTCATGCTCAATACTCATGACATAATCATAGCCCGCCAGACGAAGCTCAGACACCAGCGCTTTCCAATAATCCTCACCATGGCCATAGCCAACCGAGCGGAAGATCCAGGAACGATTCAGCTCATCCCCGTAATGCTTTGTATCCAGAACACCATTCACTGAAGTATTGATCGAATCCACCTTCGTATCCTTTGCATGGAAATGGAAAATCGCGCCCGCCTTACCCAGCTCTCTGATACAGGTAATCGGCTCCATACCCTGCCAGAACAGATGGCTCGGATCAAAATTCGCGCCAATCTCCGGTCCAACCGCATTTCTCAAACGAAGCAGTGTCTCGGTATTATATACGCAGAAACCAGGATGCAGCTCTAACGCAATCTTTACGCCATGCTCTCTTGCGAACGCCGCCTTCTTCTTCCAGTACGGAATCAGTACCTCGTTCCACTGATAATCCAGAACCCGTAAGAAATCATCCGGCCACGGACAGGTAACCCAGTTGGGCTCCTTATCGTCAGGGCTTCCGCCGGGGCAGCCGGAGAACGTATTTACAATACCGACGCCCAGCTTTTCCGCCATTAAAATCGCATTGGTCAAATCATCATCAAATGCTTTTGCGATCGCCGGATCCGGATGAACCATATTGCCATGAGCGCTGAGCGCGCTGATCTCCAGATTATGATCTGCGATTGTCTTCTTAAACTGTGCAAGCGCCGCGTCATCATTCAACAAAACTGCCGGGTCACAATGATCCTTGCCCGGATAACCGCCGCAGCCAATCTCCACCATCTGAATGCCCTTCGACTCAAAATACGCGCAGGCATCCTCTAAACTCATATTTGCAAGTACATTCGTTAATACACCTAATTTCATATAATCTCCAATCCCGCCCAGTCCCCGCAAATGCGGCTCCCGAGCGTAAACCTGTCCTATCAGCTACTCTCTTTTACGGATTCGGAGCAAACTCCCCGCCTCGCGCCCATTTCAGATAATTCAGCGCGTGAAGCTGGCCGGTCATCTCCCATTCGCCGTTGTATACCGGATCGTGGAAGCCCTCGATGCAGACATCTCCCTCGTAACCGGCCTTCCTCAGAATTGAGAACACATGGCACCAGTTCGTATCACCAAAGCCCGGAGTTCTGTTCGGAGTAAAATCAATTCCGCAGCGGTTTCCGTAGCGGTGAAGTCCGTCCCAGTCAACCGATGTATCCTTGCCGTGAACATGGACGACCTTATGTGCCCATTCCTTCAGCTGGGCAAGCGGATCGATCATCTGGGTAATCGCATGAGCAGGTTCCCATTCCAGACCTAAGGAATCCGAATCCACTGCGTCGAACATCATCTCCCATGCACGCGGAGAATATCCGATGTTGCACGTATTATTTCTCCAGGTTCCGCCCATCGGACAGTTCTCAATTGCAATCTTAACACCCTTATCCTCGGCATACTTTACCAGCTCACCGAATACCGTCTTAAATACCGGAATCGCCTCTTCCACAGACTTTCCCTCGATCGCTCCCGCAAAGGTCGATACGACATTCGTACCGAACAGATGCGCCGCGTCAATCGCCTGCTTTAATTCTTCCACATGCTTCTCGTACATTAACGGGTTGCGGTACGCGCCAATTGCCGCAATCTTAATATCCGTGCCGTCGAGCTCGCGCTTGACTTCTTCCGCCAGCTGCTCCAGCACAACGTCCCCATATCTCATATGAAAATTCACCGTAAACCGCTCGAATCCCATATTCTTCATCACATGCATCCACTGAATCGCATGATCGCCCGGAAGGCAGGTTCCAATATGAATCTGATTCATCTTATCATCTCCATTCCTTAAGATAGCAGCTATCACGCCATCCGGGTGACAGGCAGTACGGATCCCCGCACCGATCCGTCACCCGGTATGCCGCTCCTTCTGATTTAGTTTAAGTATACCGGCTTGCCCGTCTTAGCGGACTCGTAAATCGCCTCCAGGATCTGCGTTACCACACAGGCCTGCTCCGGCTTTACAACCAGCTCCGTTCCCTTTGTAATCGCATCCATAAATACCTCATTCTCAATAACCTGCGGTTCTCTCGATGCGCCGTCATAGAATGCAACGCCGCCCGACTTCATATCCGGCTTCTCAATAACCTGCTTGTTGTACTTAACAGTATTGATACGAAGGCCGTCCTTCATGTCTGCACCTGCTTTGGTACCGCAAAGGCTTGTCTTCGCCTCATCCACATCCAGAGAGTTCAGCGCCCAGCTTGCCTCCAGATATACGGTCGCACCGTTCTTCATCTTAACGAAACCGAATGCGGAATCCTCTACGGTGAACTTCTCGCGATCCCAGTCGCCCCATGCATTCGCAGTCTCTGTCTGATCGCCGAGCTTCTTATATACACTGCCCACTACCATCTCAGGCTCGTAGTTATTCATCTCCCAAAGGGTCAGGTCAAGCGCGTGGGTTCCGATATCAATTAACGGACCTCCGCCCTGCTCATATTCGTTCAGGAACACGCCCCAGGTCGGAACCGCTCTTCTGCGGATCGCATGCGCTCTTGCGTAATAGATTTCGCCGAGCTCACCGTTCTCGCAGGCTCTCTTCAGATACATGGAATCATCGCGATAGCGGCTCTGATAGCCGATCGTCAGGATCTTTCCGGTCTCCTTCGCGGTATCAACCATCGCCTTTGCCTCCGCATAGGTCTTTGCCATCGGCTTCTCGCACATAACATGCTTGCCCGCCTTCATCGCGTCAATCGAAATGAAGGAATGGGAACGGTTCGGAGTCAGAACAAATACCGCCTCGATCTCTTCCATCGCAAGCAGCTCCTTATAATCAGTAAATACCTTTGAATTCTCTGTTCCGTACTCTGCTTTTGCCTTCTCGGCTCTCTCCGGAATGATATCGCAGAACGCCACAATCTCCGCTCTGCCCACCTTCTTAATCGAAGGAAGATGCTTGCCGTTCGCAATACCGCCGCAGCCAATAATACCTACTTTTACTTTTTCCATCGTCAGTAACCTCCATTTTTATAAATCGTTTTTGGTTTCTCGTACTCCATGAAATCTTGCCGCCATTTTTTATTCTAATATTCGACAATTCCCGGACATTGCCACTTATTCTTCGTGTATTCGTTCTTTCTTTTGTGGCTTTTCTTCATATCCTTGACAGTTTTGATGATTTCATTATATAATTTAATCAACTGCATGACAATAACTATGTTGCCATTAATTCATACAATCTTGCTGTAATTGACACTTCAAGCAATAAGGAGGGATAGTATGGCGATTTCTGCAAACCCCGCTTCGACCGATAAGACGGCAAGCTCCGACATGCTTGCTCTTTACGAGCATAAGATTATGCCGGATAAGAATTTTCCGATTCAGATGCAGCGCAATCACATAACCAAGAAAGGAACTTATTTTTATCCGCACTGGCATGAATATATCGAGATGCATTATATTCGCTCCGGCAGCACCACGATCACCTGCGCCCAGGAGCGCTATCACACGGCCGCCGGCGATCTGCTGATAGCCAACAGCAACGAGCTGCACTCCGGAAGGCTGGATGACTCCTTTACCGACTCTCTGGTATTAATATTCGATTATTCGCTCATTGCAGAGAATTTTCTGGATGAATATATTATTTTCAAGCATTATATTTCGGGTGACGCAGTCATACGGCACCTGTTTGAAGATATGTTCCGGGAAGACTCCTGGAAAGAGCCTGGCTACCGGATGGTAATCAAAGGGAAATTATACGAACTGCTCGTATACCTTTACCGCAATTACGCGGCTGAGCACCTTACCTTAAAAGAAAATGCAGCCCGAAGCCGCAATTTAAAGCGCCTCAACTCCGTGATCCGATACATCGAGACGCACTATTCCGAGCCGATTACCATTGCCGGGCTTGCCGCTCAGGTCAACTTAAGCGAGTACCGGTTCTGTCACCTTTTTAAAGAGGCCATGAACCAGAGTCCGACCAATTTTGTCAACGAGATTCGCCTCAAAAAGGCCCGCGTTCTCCTAAAAGAAAGCGACATGCCCATCGCGCGGATCGCGGAGCATGTCGGCTTTAATGATTTCAATAATTTCGGACGGCAATTTCGCCGCCTCTACGGCTGCGCTCCCAGCGAGCTTCGGAAAGCGAATCCCTCTTAGACACACCGATGCGCTGCCTCAGACCTCTTGCTGCATCCCGAACGGGGAGTGATGCGTACGAGGAGCCGCGCAGCATCTCGGCTTATTCCGACCGATAAGACGGTTGATGCGTTCATTACTTCCCGCTGCGCTGTCCATTCCGGAAGAACGCCGCCGCAATTGCGCCGGGGCCCGCATGCGTTCCGACTACGCTTCCGATCTGCGTGGTATGCAGCTCGTCAAGATTGCCCTTCCACAAAGAAGCGCTGTCTTCTATATATTTGCATAAAAGCTTATCACTCAGGCCAGTATATCCCAAAAGTACCGGCTTTTTAAAATCTACGCCCCCAGCAGACTGTATCTCCTGTATCAGCAGATTATTCCCCTGGCGGGAGCCGCGTGCCTTACCGAGCATCTTGATCTCTCCGTCTTCCACGCACACAACCGGCTTGATGGATAAAAGTCCGCCCGCGAACGCAACCGTCTTCGAAATCCGCCCTCCCCGCTTCAGATATTCCAAAGTATCCAACAGAGCAATCAGCCGGACATTCTCACGTTCTTTTTCAAGGCGAGCAGCAATCTCCCTGGCATTTAACCCCTCATCCCGCAGCGATACCGCTAACTCCGCCAGAATTCCCGTACCGATCGCAACCGTTTTGCTGTCAACAACATACACGCTTCCCTCCGGGAAATCTATTGCTGCAATATTGGCGCTCTGGAACGTTCCGGACAGCTTTGAAGCTAACGTAAGCACCACAACCTCTTCTCCCGCGTCCACGGCTTCCCGGTATACCTGCGCAAACGCCTCCGGCGTGGGCTGACTGGTTGTGGGAAGAACATCGCTTTCAATCAGCTTTTCATAAAAGCGGTTATGAGTAATCGTAACTCCGTCAATATATTCTTCTTCTCCAAAATGAACGGACAAGGGTACAATCGTAAACTTCGATTTCATACTTTCTGTAATATCAGCGGTAGAATCAATAACAAGCCTTACCTTCATAATCTATTCTCCTTTTTCTATTCCCTGCAATTTTTTTACTGACAATCCGGCTCCGCCCGATTCGGTAATCCGGTATTCCAAGAACCAGTCATGAATTATGTCCCCGGAATTCCTTCTTTGGTGAGCTCCTGCAGTTTTGAAGCAATCAGATCGAGTGCGGCATAAAAGACTTTTCTGTCTTCGTCCGTTAACCCGCTTCCAACCACATCTACAGCAGCCTGCGCTCTCCTGACAACATAATCGGCCGCCTCTTTTCCCTCCGCAGTCAGCTTCAGCTTTGCTCTGTAAAGATTATCCCTTTCGCTCTCCCGCACTACCAGCCCTTTTTCGATCATCTCCGCAGCAATGCGGGACACGGCTGCCTTATCCTTATCACAGATCTCACAAAGCCGTGCGGCGGTCAGCCCTTCCGGATAATGATTCAGGGCTGCGAGATATTGCGCGTAAGAACCTTTGAACCCATATCTGACCATCTCGTCCCGTTCCAGCTTTTGAATATACCGGTTAATACTGGATATTACAAAGGAAAACTGTTCAAAACGGCTTACCATACATAACCTCCTGCTTTACATTTTCTGACATTTCAAAAGTTGATTTGTCAACATTTTAAATTATATCATTCGTTTGTTGACTTGTCAATTTCCATTTCATAAAGAATCGTCTCGATTTTCTTTCTCATTCCCACATTTTTATTTAGATATGATATAATAGATGCAAAGCGGCTATTATATCTGCGTTGCGCCGTCTCTCATCATCTTCGGATTCTCAAAGACGCAGGGCTTGTTAGAAACCTCCGTCTACTATGGAGAACGGCTGGTTCTCAAAGCGCAGCAGCTCGGGGCGGAAAAGAATACGTTTCAGTGGGTCTAACAAGAATGTCAGAAAGGCTCTGATCACCGAATGGATCAGAGCCTTTCATTGTCTTACAATCTCGTTCCCTCCGAACAGGAGCCGTCCCTTTGCAGCTCCCGCTCTGCCTGAACGCTATTCCAACATCTTATTAATTGCCGTTACCAGCGCCTTAATCGACGCCTTAATAATATCCGCGTCCGTGCCCGCACCCCAGAACAGCTTGCCTTCCGCATTCTGAATGCCAACATACGAAATCGCCGTTGAATCCGATCCGGTCTCTAACGCATGCTCCTCATAGGTCACAATCTTATAATCCAGTTTTAGGCTTTCCTTTACCGCGTTGCTTACCGCATCAAGACGGCCGTTGCCCCTCGCGCTGCAGATCTCTGTCTTATCGTTCATGCAGATCGTAACCTCTGCTTCAATACCGCTGTTCTGCTTGTAATGCGCCTCCGGAATATGAAGCGGCGCAACCTTATTCAAGAATGTCTGCTCGAAGATCTCGTAAATCTCCTCGAACGACAGCTCCTTGTGACGAAGATCCGACACATTCTTCGCCGCATAGCCCATTGCCTCGCGCATCTTCGCCGGCATCTTTAAGCCATACTTGTGCTCCAGAATATAACCGACGCCGCCCTTGCCGGACTGGCTGTTGATGCGGATAACCTCACCGTCGTACTGTCTTCCGACATCCTCCGGATCAATCGGCAGATACGGAACCGTCCAGTGCTCGCAGTTATGCTCCTCTCTCCACTTCATACCCTTTGCGATTGCATCCTGATGCGAACCGGAGAATGCCGCAAATACCAGGGCTCCCGCGTACGGCTGACGCTCGTAGACATGCATTCTGGTGCAGTTCTCATATACCTCGCAAATCTCCGGCATATTTTCAAAATTCAGCTTCGGATCCACACCCTGCGAATACATATTCAAAGCCAGGGTAATAATATCCACGTTGCCGGTCCGTTCTCCGTTGCCAAATAATGTTCCCTCGATACGATCCGCACCTGCAAGCAGTCCCATCTCCGCGTCGCTCACGCCGCAGCCTCTGTCGTTATGCGGATGCAGGGAAAGGATCACGTTCTCGCGGTACTTCAGATTCTCCGACATATACTCAACCGCATTGGCAAATACATGCGGCATGGACATCTCTACTGTGGAAGGCAGATTGATAATCGCCTTGTTATCCGGCCCCGGCTGCCATACATCCAGAACCGCGTTGCATACCTCAAGCGCATACTCCACCTCGGTTCCCGTAAAGCTCTCCGGACTGTACTCAAATGCGAAATTGCCGTCCGTCTCATCTGCCAGCTTCTTTAATAATGCAGCGCCGTCGATTGCGATCTGCTTAATCTCCTCCTTCGACTTGTGGAAGACCTGCTCTCTCTTCGCAACCGAGGTCGAGTTATATACATGAACCACCGAGCGGGGAGCGCCCTTAACCGCCTCAAAGGTCTTGCGGATAATGTGCTCTCTCGCCTGGGTCAGAACCTGAATCGTTACATCGTCCGGAATCAGATTCTGCTCAATCAGGGTACGAACGAACTGATACTCCGTCTCCGAAGCCGCAGGGAAACCAACCTCGATCTCCTTGAAGCCAACCTTAACCAAAAGCTTAAAGAACGCAATCTTCTCATCCAGGCTCATCGGAGTAATCAAAGCCTGATTGCCGTCTCTTAAATCCACGCTGCACCAGATCGGCGCCTTTTCAATGCAATCCTTATCAATCCACTTCTTGGAAGAAGTTATCGGTGCATAAAAATTCTTCGTATACTTCGCTACATTCTTCATCTCAAAATCCTCCATTCTGTCCGTGTTCGATTCCGGCAGCCGCCGGGATCTCTGTATCAAATGCTCACCCCGCCGGACCGAATCTACTGGCCGCCGAAGGACTTCTTGACTTCCAAAGCATTCTTCCGGATATCCTGTCAATCAAAAAAGCCCTCCGCCCCCGCGGGGAGTCAACTTCCCCGCAGAGACGAAAGGCTTATCATTCCTTACGCGGTACCACTCTGCTTTATGATTCAATCATACACTCGTTGGATACGGGCCGGAAATTCCGGTGTTATATCCTTCCCTGAATAACGGTCGGGCTCCGTCTGCGCCTACTGTTCGTAAAGAGGTTGGGGCAGCCGCTCCGAGGCGAGTTCCAAAGTCCCCCTCCGCTGTCTCGCATCACCCGGCAGCTTTCTGAAGTCAGGACACGATGTACTACTCCTCATCATCGCATTTATGGTTTATCAAGTTTTTGATATCATACCATTAAAATGCAATAATGTCAAGCAAAATTTCATGTCCGAACTGCGGATTCATCGTGGCTGCATTTTGAATCCGCTCCTTCCCAACGCGATGCCGCTATCTGTGACGCACAAAGGATACCTTTTTTCCGGCGAATGTCAGGCGAACGCCCTTTATTCGTCAATTGCTGTAAACATATAATTAGTATGTAAACAGCTGAGTCCAGTAAAGCACTCCGTTCTTCTCGTAGCATCCAACACCAATCGTGGTATAGTTCGCATTGAGAATATTGGCTCTGTGCCCGGAGGAATTCATCCATGCCTCCATAACTGCTTCTGGAGACTTCTGTCCCCATGCGATGTTCTCTCCCGAACCTCTAAAGGTTACACCTGCCTCGGTTAACGCGGTCGAAAAGCTTCTTCCGTCCGGTCTGGTATGAGAGAAGGAATTCACAATCTCCTTTGCTCTGACATCCGCTGCCGAGCTTACCAGGACATCTACCTTCAGTTCGGAAAGGCCGGCCTTCGCTCTTTCCTCATTCACCAGGCGTACCACCTGTGCAGCGTAAGCACTCTCCGTATCCTCATCCTCGGAATCCTCTTCTTCGGAATCCTCTTCCGTATCCCCGTTCTCGGTGTCCTCTTCAGGAGATTCTTCCGGTGCTTCCGGACTTTCCTCCGGGTTCTCTTCCGGTACTTCCGGCTTCTCACCCTCTAAATCTCCCTCCCCGTTCTCAGGGTTCTCCGTCTCAGGGAGATCGATTCCCGGATTCTCCGGAATCTCAATCTCCGGGAACCAGGTGTCCATGTTGCCGGGCAGATTGAGCTCCGGCAATTCGATATCCGGAAGTTCTCCATCACAGCCTCCGCCCGGAAGCACAATCACTCCGCAGTTTTCTTCCGGCAGTGTAATTCCAAACCGGTCCAGAATCTCCTGCAGGCGATCACAGGCTGCCTTTCCATCCTCTGTATTGCAGTCCGCATGGCTGCCAAGAGTTGCAATTACATTATCCGAGCAAAGAAGCTTTGCCGCTTCCTGGCATTGCACCTGTGCCCCCGCGCCATTGCCGATAGTTCCTGCAAGTGCCGCAGCCATCATAATCATTGGTATGTTTGTCATCCTGTACCTCTCTTTCTCTGGTTCGCGAAACAGATATTTCATATTTATTTCGCAATTATTACAACTTTGTTACAAGCATAGGATAACATACTTTTGACATATTTGCAATGGTACTTATTGGTATTGATTTTGATGTAAAAAAGAATTTTATTAATTCACTGCACGGATTCGAGAATCGAATTCCACAGAAGTTTTAACATGGATGCTTACTTATATACCAAAAAAGAGTCTTGCCCTCCGGCCGATCATCATTCAGCCATTGTGCAAAACTCTCTTTTCTATGATTCTATCTGCTATTATGCAAGCTTGGACTTCGCAACCTCTGCCAGTGCGGTGAATCCAGCCGGATCGTTAACAGCCAGCTCAGCGAGCATCTTTCTGTTAACCGTTACATCCGCTAACTTTAAGCCGTACATGAACTTGGAATAAGAAAGACCGTTCATTCTTGCTGCGGCATTGATTCTTGCGATCCATAACTGTCTGAACTGTCTCTTTCTTTCCTTTCTTCCAGCGAAAGAAGAGGTTAATGCTCTCATTACGGACTGCTTCGCTACTCTATACTGCTTGGATCTGGCTCCTCTGTAACCCTTTGCCAGCTTTAATACTCTATTGTGCTTCTTCTTTGCGTTTACTCCGCCTTTAACTCTTGCCATTGTCTATTCCCTCCTTCTTCACCCGAACTTACAGGTACGGTAAAATCTTCTTCATATTTTTTTCGTTAGACGGATTCATCATCTCTGCTTTTCTTAAATCCCTCTTGTTCTTGGTTGTCTTCTTGGTAAGAATGTGCTGCTTACCAGCCTTCATTCTCTTTAACTTTCCTGTACCGGTCTTTGTAAAACGCTTTGCAGCTGCTCTGTTAGTCTTTACCTTCGGCATGATATTTCCTCCTTATTCCCTGTGCGCCGCGGCAGCGAAACCGCCGGATGCACTGTCTGGTATATTATTATTTTTTAACACATTCGGCTTGTGCCAAAATGTAATTAACGCTTTTCAGCAAGAAACATAATCATGCTTCTGCCTTCCATCTTCGCGGGCTTCTCAACTACTGCGACATCTGCAAGCTTCTCAAAGAACTGGTCCAGAATCGCCTTGCTCGAAGTCATGTGAGCCATCTCTCTTCCGCGGAACCGAAGCGCTACCTTTACCTTATCGCCCTTGGTGATGAACTTTCTCGCCTGATTCGCCTTGGTGTTCAGGTCATTATCATCAATGTTCGGCGAAAGTCTGATTTCTTTCACTTCCGTAACCTTCTGCTTCTTCTTTGCTTCCTTCTCTTTTCTCGCCAACTCATAACGATACTTACCGTAATCGATAATCTTGCATACCGGCGGCTTTGCAGTAGGAGCAATCTTAACGAGATCCAGGTTTGCTTCCTTTGCAAGCTTCATAGCATCTCTGGCGGACATAATTCCAAGCTGTTCTCCGTTCTCTCCAATCAGACGAACTTCTCTGTCTCTGATCTGCTCATTAATCATTAACTCGCTAATAGTCGTACACCTCCATAGTGTTGATATAATTACCTTTTTTTAAATATAAAAAAGGCGGATACCTAATATCCACCTTCAAGCTCTTAATCACACAATCCTTCCGTCCTTCGCCGGAGACTGTATTAAAAACGATTAACCTGAGTCACGCTATCTTGTTCACAGGTGAGAGATGGATACTCTGCTTTGTTGTAATACTGCATTCTTACACAGCTTTTGTATTATAACACAGACAAGGAACATCCGTCAAGCATTTTTCAATAAATTTCTTAAATATTTTTGTTCTTTCTTCGCGCACGGCCTGCGTCAGGCCCGCCGCATGGCTTTTTGCGCTGCCGCGGTATGGATTTTGTCGCTCATACATGACTTCTTCCTGCTTTTGAGCCTCTCTGCGGAAATCATTGCTTGAAAAGCATCCACAATTATGATAGAATTTTTTTAATTCTTTATACCCTTAATACCTATGCCCATCGCGGTATTACTGCCGCGCCGGGCAGAACGGAGGCTCTTATGAATCGCAGCGATATTCAGCCGCTCCCCGGCGGCATATTGACGAACCGGCAGCTGGAATGGTTTCATCATGCTTCTCTTCCCGAATGGGGCTATCAGGAGGAACAGACCGATACCTTTGCCGTCCTTCACCCCGTACAGGAATGTGCCGGAGAAGTGTACCCGCTCTATGTGGTATTTCACTCTGCCGGACATGATGTGTATTCCGCAGTCGGATGTACCTGGCAGAAGGGGAATCACGATATCTACCACGCACCCGAGAATATGTATGCCCTCTACCTCGATTGCCGCCAGCACCCGAACGACTGGTGGTGGGGCGGCAACTCCGCACTGGAAGTAATTGATCCGGGACGCGGCGGTGTGGAAAAGCAGCCGGT
The DNA here is from genome assembly GCA_017623215.1 of Lachnospiraceae bacterium. Taxonomy (GTDB): domain Bacteria; phylum Bacillota; class Clostridia; order Lachnospirales; family Lachnospiraceae; genus Caccomorpha. The sequence goes on from JAGAPO010000082.1 coordinate 21,192, forward strand.
TGAGAACCGTATCATCGCAACAATTAAATGGGTATTCGAGCATTACCCCATCGACCGTGAACGCGTCTATGCTGTCGGCAACTCCATGGGAGGCAGCGGCGCGCTCGGAATCGCTCTGTGCCGCGGAGATATCTTTGCCGCAATAAAGGCTAATGTCCCCGCCGGGGTGCGCCATGCCGCGGATCGCTGCTGCCTGGATACTCCGGTTCCCGAAGGCTTTTCCATTCCCGATCCGCCGATCGTGATTGACTATTCCGCTCAGAACGATAACTGGTCAACGGGCCATTCGGTCCTCTATAAGGGAATGCGCGAGAAAAAGTATGCGCTCATGGGCTTTTGGGGGAATTTCGGCCACGCAAATAACAACGCCTGTATATATGAAGTGAATGACCTGAGTCATTCCTTTGATATCGCTTCCGTACGCCGGACGGATCCCTACCCGGTATTCACCTCGGCCGATACGGACGATGTAATTCCGTGGGCAGAGGACGGTTCCATCCAAAGCGAGACTGCCGGCCAGGTAAATGCTTATTTTCGATGGGGACAGGCTGTGGAAGGCGCGGACTGCGTATCCATTCCTCTTCGCCTGCTTTCCTCTGATGAGTGGAGCTCCCGCGTAACCTTTCCCGTAAAGGCAGCGGCGGATGTTACGCTTCGCCGCCTTCAGACCTGTCATTTTGCCCCCGGTTCCCGTATCGCCTGGGAATTTGCAGACGAGTCCGGCCTCGTAACTGCGGATGAGCACGGCCTTGTGACCGTACCTCAGCTTACCATTGAGGTCACGGAAAAGCTTTTAACCCTGCGCACCGTGCGCGAATAGCCGGTTTGTCCAAGAAATCAGCACCACCGGCTTAGCCGGTGGTTTGCTCACGCCCTATAAGGGCTTGTTACCGGCACTGGAGTCTAAAGACTCATCGAAAAGTTCGCCAGCCGCAACATCATTTTCCTAGAGAGCCCTTTGGGCTCTTCTTACTTC
>JAGAPO010000083.1 GCA_017623215.1 Lachnospiraceae bacterium
CTCAACAAAAAGTCACATATTGGGGCTTGCTCTTTGCGCTGCAGGTCGATATAATGAAGCTGTAATGACAGCGAGGATATGGGGATTCCGTATCGGTGATGCGCGGGGAAATGGAAGAGGATATTGACAGCAAAACGAGGATCCGTTATTATTATCCTAAGGCAGATTTCGCTGAGAATGGGAAACGCTTGCTGAAAAGAATCAAGCAATCATCAATGAAAAAGGGAGAGGTAACAACATGACATTAAGAGAAAAGATTTTAAAGACATTCATCGTTACAATCCGTGAGATTAACACCCATGGAGGCCCGAAGGAGTTCTTCGAGAAATACCCGGTAGGCGGTATGTATTACTCCGAGGGGGAGCCGCTGCTCGATGAGAACGGCCTTGAGATGGGAACTGCGACAACCTTCGAGAAGCTGAATGAGTGTAAGAAGTATTCTAAGAAGAAGCTTTTAGTCTGCGCGGACGGCGCAAGAGTAAGAGGACAGCAGGTGAATCTGCATGTGCAGAACTCACTCGGCGGCTCCGGAAACCTGGAGGATGCGTATCAGTTCGGACGGATTCAGGGTATGCAGATGAATGATAAGGGAGTTGACTGGGTATTAGGACCGAGTATTGATATGTGTCTGGATCATCTGATGTATCTGACGGCAATCAGTGACGATCCGGAGAAGATCGCGCAGATTTACCGCCAGGTAGTAAGAGGAATTCAGGATCAGGGCGTATGCTCGACCGTAAAGCATTTCCCGGGACTTGGAACCTACTTTGTGAATATGCATATCGGGCCGGGAGCGAATAATCTGCCGTTTGATGAGTGGATGAAGACCTATGGTTATACATATAAGCAGATGTTTGAGGAAGATGTAATGTGTGTTATGACAACGCACGTATCCTTAAAGTCCTACGATAATGAGTTCACCGACGGTTATTATCCGATTGCGACCTATTCGCATAAGCTGACGACCGATCTGTTAAAGGGAGAGTTAGGCTTTAAGGGCGCGGTTGTGACGGACGCTCTTATTATGGGCGGTATGGCAACCGGCGATCTCGTTGCGGAGACCGTTCAGGCATTTAAGGCGGGCGCGGATCTGCTGCTGTGGCCTCCGGTAGAAGCGGCAGAGAAGATTGAGGAGCTGATCTTAAACGGTGAGATTCCGATGAGCCGTCTGGACGATGCGCTGGAGCGGATTGAGAGAATGGAGAATTTCCGCAACAAGGCGCTGGAGAATAAGGCATATGAGGAGCCGGACTGCAAGCTGGTGGATGAGAAGATTCTCGAGATTGCAAAGCACGGAATATGCCAGCTCAGGAACGATATCGGTCTTTTGCCGTTAAGTGCGGAAAAGTACAAAAAGGTTCTGATTGTAGATGTAACGGATGAGGACAAGTACTCCTCCGAGCTGTTAAAGCAGGAGCTGATCGCAAGAGGCATGCAGGCTGAGGTAAAGCGCGATATCTACGATGTTCCTTCCCGTGTGTGCTGGCAGGCGGATATTGACAAGCTGCAGGCAGAGTATGATCTGGTCATCTTCAACGTGAACGCGTTCTTCGTTGCACAGTGGAGCGTGCCGCATATGCTGATCTGGGCATCGCATCTGTTCGATAAGAAGAAGAAGCTCATCGTGAACTACGGTTCGCCGTTCTTCGCGGTAGATTATTTCCCGGAGGATCCGACCTTCATTGAGATGAACTGCTCGCCGTCGAAGGAGACGATAAAGATGCTGGCAGACGGGCTGTTCGGTGAGACGGAATTCACCGGAAAGAGCGTACTGACGAAATAAGAGCTCTGTTTTTCGTCGGTTTCCGGCTCGTGCGCGCTTTCGCGCAGAGCAGTCCGGTATGTTGGTTTGTGCGGCGGGAGATTTTAGGTGAGTTCCCGCCGCACAAAAAAATTTGAGAAATACCAAAAATTACTCTTGTAATTTCAGAGGACTTATGGTAGAATTTTAGCAATTTGAGCAAAGGCGCGCAAAGCGCTTTTGTGCACCCCGGCGTTTTGTGCGGAATGAACTCCCACAATGCTAAAGATGTCTATCCCAGGCAGAAGGGAGTAGGCATCTTTTTCTTTTTGCTCTACATTCTGAGAACAGAAAGGCGGGTTTTTATGAAAGCATTTTTAATTCTGGAAGACGGCACTGTTTTTGAAGGCACCAGTATCGGTTCTGCAGGAGAAGTGATCAGCGAGATTGTATTTAATACCTCGATGACCGGATATCTTGAGGTTCTGACCGATCCCTCTTACGCCGGGCAGGCAGTTGTGATGACATATCCTTTGATTGGTAACTATGGTATCTGCTATTCCGACATGGAGTCGGCAAAGGTATGGCCGGATGGCTATATTGTAAGAGAGCTTTCGAGACTTCCCAGCAATTTCAGAAGCCAGGCGGGAATTGAAGATGTGTTAAAGGCGAAGGACATTCCAGGCATCTGTGGAATTGACACGAGAGCCCTGACCCGAATCTTACGTGAACGCGGCACGATGAACGGCATGATAACGACGAACGCGGATTACGATCTGCAAAAGGTCCTTAAGCAGTTAAAGGAATACCGTGTAACCGGTGTGGTGAAAAAAGTGACCTGTGAGAAAAAGCATACGACCAGACCGGAGGATTTTATCCCCACTGATCTGGAAAAGGCGAAGCAGATTGGCGTGTCCGAGGGCGCGAAGCGATATAACGTTGCATTAATGGATTTTGGAAGTAAGAAGAATATCGAACATTGTCTCGTAAAGAGAGGCTGCGAGGTGACGGTATATCCGGCCTATACGACAGCCGAAGAGATCTTAAAGGATGCGCCGGACGGCGTCATGCTTTCCAACGGACCGGGAGACCCGGCTGAATGTGTTGAAATAATCGCAGAAATTAAAAAATTATGTGACAGCGGCGTTCCGATCTTTGCAATCTGTCTCGGTCATCAGCTGACGGCTCTGGCAAACGGCTTTCAAACCGCGAAGATGAAGTACGGCCACCGCGGTGCGAACCACCCGGTTAAGGATCTGGAAAGCGGAAGAGTGTATATTTCCTCGCAGAATCACGGGTATGTGGTTATGGAGGACTCGATTGACCCGGCCGTAGCTAAGGTAAGCTTTATCAATGCGAATGACCATACGGTGGAAGGTCTGCGGTATTTGAATAAAAAAGTGCTCACCGTGCAGTTCCACCCGGAAGCATGCGCGGGTCCGCAGGATTCCGAGTTCTTATTTGATGAATTTATTAAGATGATGGAGGTGCAGGAATAATGCCGAAGAGAGAGGATATCAAAAAAGTTCTGGTTATCGGTTCCGGCCCGATTGTAATCGGCCAGGCAGCCGAATTCGATTACGCGGGAACGCAGGCATGCCGTTCCTTAAAGGAGGAGGGAATGACGGTTGTGCTCGTCAATTCCAACCCGGCCACCATTATGACGGATAAGGACATCGCGGACATGGTATATATTGAACCGCTGACCCCTGAGGTGGTAAAGCAGATTATTATAGAAGAAAAGCCCGACAGCATCCTTCCGACCCTGGGCGGTCAGGCTGCATTGAATATCGCGATGGAGCTGGAGGAGTGCGGGTTCTTAAAGGAGCAGAATGTAAAGCTGATCGGTACGACTGCGCTGACGATTAAGAAGGCGGAGGATCGTCTGGAATTCAAGAAGACGATGGAGAAGATCGGTGAGCCCTGCGCACCGAGTGAGATTGTAACGACCGTGGAGGCAGCGGTTGCATTTGCGGGTACGATCGGGTATCCGGTGGTGATTCGTCCGGCGTATACGCTCGGCGGTTCGGGCGGCGGAATCGCGCAGGATGAGGAACAGCTTCGGACGATCTGCGAGAACGGTCTTCGCCTAAGCCGTGTGGGTCAGTGCCTGATTGAGCGCTGCATCGCGGGCTGGAAGGAGATCGAGTACGAGGTAATGCGCGACTCGGCGGGCAACTGCATCACGGTCTGCAACATGGAGAATATCGATCCGGTCGGCGTCCATACGGGCGACAGTATCGTAGTGGCACCTTCCCAGACCCTTTCGGATAAAGAATACCAGATGCTTCGTACTTCAGCCCTCAATATTATTACGGAATTAAATATCACCGGCGGCTGCAACGTGCAGTATGCGCTGCATCCGGACACGTTCGAATACTGTGTTATCGAGGTAAATCCAAGAGTCAGCCGCTCGTCCGCGCTCGCGTCCAAGGCAACCGGATACCCGATTGCAAAGGTATCGGCAAAGATTGCGCTCGGTTATACGCTCGATGAGATTCCGAATGCCGTGACCGGCAAGACGGTTGCAAGCTTTGAGCCGGCCCTCGACTACGTGGTTGTGAAGATTCCGAAGTGGCCGTTTGATAAATTCATTATGGCAAAGCGTACATTGACAACGCAGATGAAGGCAACCGGAGAGGTCATGAGTATCTGCACCAGCTTTGAGGGAGCACTGATGAAGGCTATCCGTTCTCTGGAGCAGAACCTTTACAGCATGAGACTTCCGGGGCTTGCCGAGAATTCGACGGAGGAGATTCGTGAGAAACTGCACCGCATTGATGACAGACGTATCTTCGTGATTGCGGAGGCGATTCGCAGGGGAATCTCGTATGAGGAGATTCACGATATCACAAAGATTGATACCTGGTTTCTCGATAAGATCGCGGTTCTGACGGAGATGGAAGAGCGCCTTAAGAGCGAGCCGATGACAAAGAAACTGATGCTTGATGCAAAACGCCTGGAATTCCCGGATCGCGTAATTGCGGAACTGACAGGAAAGACGCTAAAAGAGACAAAGCAATTAAGAAAAGAAGTGTACGGGATTCACGCGGCCTATAAGACCGTAGATACCTGCGCTGCCGAATTCGAGGCGGAGACCCCGTATTATTATTCCTGCTTTGCGAGTGAAAATGAGGTCGAGGCGAAGCATGAGCGCAAGAAGGTCATGGTACTTGGTTCCGGTCCGATTCGTATCGGCCAGGGGATCGAGTTCGACTTCTGTTCGGTTCACAGCGTCTGGTCGTTAAAGAGAAGCGGCTACGAGACGATTATTGTGAATAATAACCCGGAGACCGTTAGTACGGACTTCGATATTGCGGATAAATTGTATTTTGAACCTCTGACCCCCGAGGATGTTGAGAACATCGTAGATCTGGAGAAGCCGGACGGAGCGGTCGTTCAGTTCGGCGGTCAGACCGCGATTAAGCTGACGGAGGCGCTCCTTAAGATGGGCGTTCCGATTCTTGGAACCTCTGCGGAGAACGTGGATGCAGCAGAGGACAGAGAGCTGTTCGATGAGATTCTGGAAAAATGCCGGATTCCGAGACCGGCCGGAAAGACCGTATTCACAACCGAGGAGGCGATTGCTGCCGCAAATGAGCTTGGCTATCCGGTACTCGTGCGCCCGTCCTATGTGCTTGGCGGAGCGGGAATGCAGATTGCGATATCCGACAGCGATGTGCGCGAATTCATGGCGGTCATCAACCGCAACGTACAGGAACACCCGATTCTGGTGGATAAATACCTCATGGGCAAGGAGGTTGAGGTCGACGCGGTCTGCGACGGAGAGGATATTTTAATTCCAGGCATTATGGAGCACGTGGAGAGAGCAGGTATTCACTCCGGTGACAGCATATCGGTCTACCCGGCGCAGAGCCTCGGTGAGCATGTGGAAGAGGTTATTGTTGACTATACAAGAAAGCTTGCAAAGGCGTTGGATGTAATCGGGCTGATTAATATTCAATTCATTGTATATAAGGGGGAAGTCTATGTCATTGAGGTAAATCCCCGTTCCAGCCGTACCGTGCCTTACATCAGCAAGGTAACGGGCATTCCGATTGTGGATCTGGCTTCGAGAGTCATCCTTGGGGAAAAGGTGAAGAATCTGGGATTTGGAACGGGACTCGCACCGGAGGCCGGCTATATTGCAATCAAGATGCCGGTATTCTCCTTCGAGAAGCTGCGCGGCGCGGATATCGGCCTTGGCCCGGAGATGAAATCCACCGGAGAGTGTCTCGGTATCGCAAAGACCTTTAACGAGGCGCTTTACAAAGCGTTCCTTGGAGCGGGTATCAAGCTTCCGAAGCATAAGAAGATGATAATTACAGTAAAGGACGCGGATAAGCCGGAAGCGGTCGGAGTTGCGAAGCGGTTTGAGGCGCTTGGCTACGAGATCTATGCGACCAGAAGCACGGCGCAGATTCTGCAGAACAACGGCGTAAAGGCAATTCCGGTCCACAAGCTGGACGGTGAGTCGCCGAACGTCATGGATCTGCTTTTAAGCCACGAAATCGACCTCGTAATCGACACCCCGACCCAGGGCAGAGACAAATCAAGGGACGGATTCTTAATCCGCCGCGTCTCCATTGAGACCGGAGTTACGGTCTTAACGAGCCTTGATACCGCAAATGCTCTGGTTACAAGCCTGGAAAACCGTCAAAATGCGCTGACGCTTGTAGATATTGCAAAGCTGTGAAAAATATATTTTGCACTTATGAAAGTTTTGTGATATACTTGTCAAAGAAACGGCTTATGTATAGAATTTTGGCATAAGTCTAAGAATACAAGTGAGATGACGGCAGAAGACTCGGATAGCGTGGAAAAGTGCGCCGATGCGTGCTTTTTACACACAGACTCGTGCCGGCGGCTCAGGGCGGCGGAATGCCGACGGGATGGAGGGTTATCATGAAAAAGCTTGAGGATTATGTTAGAAGTATACCGGATTTTCCGGAGGAAGGCATTATATTCCGGGATGTTACGAGCATATTGCAGGATAAGGACGGACTGCACCTTGCGATTGACAAGCTGCAGGAATTAGTGCAGGATCTGGATTTTGACGTAGTAGTAGGTCCGGAGTCAAGAGGCTTCATATTCGGCGTTCCGGTTGCGTATAACCTTGGCAAGGCCTTTGTTCCGGTGCGCAAAAAAGGCAAGCTTCCCTGCGAGACGATTGAGAGGGAGTATGACCTCGAGTACGGCAAAGCAGTGATAGAGATGCATAAGGACGCAATCAAACCCGGCCAGAAGGTGGTCATCATAGACGACCTGATTGCGACCGGAGGAACGATTGAAGCGATTACCAAACTGGTAGAACAATTGGGCGGAGAGGTCGTAAAGATTATCTTCGTCATGGAGCTCTGCGGCCTGAAAGGCAGAGAGAAGCTTGCGGGCTACAACGTAGATTCCGTTATCAAATACGAAGGTAAATAAGGAAGAGACACGGCAAACAAGGGTTTGCCGTGTCTTTTTCGCCCATCTTTTAAGACAGGGAAAGTCATATAGAGTCATGTCCGCGGACATTACAGCCAAGGGAAAGAAGGTGGAGGTAGGAATGGACGACAGGAAAGAGATACAAAAAGACGAGGAATTAACAAAAAAACCAATACAGGATCTGGCGACGCCGAAAGATTTTACGAGTCCTGAGGAGCTATATCAGGATTTGGTAAAAGCGATTCGCAATTATCATCCTTCTACCGATCTGTCCATGGTTGAGAAGGCTTATAAGATTGCGGACGAGGCGCACAAGAATCAGAAAAGAAAGTCGGGAGAGCCCTATATTATCCATCCGCTCTGCGTCGCGATTATTCTGGCAGAGCTCGAGATGGATAAGGAGACGATTATCGCGGGCCTTCTGCACGATGTAATCGAGGATACAAAGTTCACGGTTCAGGATCTGACCGAGATGTTCGGGGAAGAGATTGCACTTTTGGTGGACGGAGTAACCAAGCTGACCCAGCTGAATTACTCGAAGGATAAGGTGGAGATCCAGGCGGAGAATCTGCGTAAGATGTTCCTTGCTATGGCGAAGGATATCCGCGTCATTCTGATTAAGCTGGCCGATCGCCTGCATAATATGAGAACCATGCAGTACCAGTCGCCAACCAAGCAGATTGAAAAATCGCGGGAGACGATGGATATCTACGCACCGATCGCACAGCGTCTCGGTATATCCAAGATTAAGACCGAACTGGATGATCTGTCCTTGCAGTATCTGGAGCCGGAAGTATATAAGGAACTGACAGAGAAGCTCTCCTTAAAGGAGCACGAGCGCAAAGAATTCATTGCGAGTATTATCGAAGAGGTCGGAAAGCATATCAAGGACGCTGGGATTGAGGCGAAGATCGACGGAAGAGTCAAGCATCTGTTCAGCATCTATAAGAAGATGGTGAACCAGAATAAGACGCTGGATCAGATCTATGATGTATTTGCAGTGCGCATTATCGTGGATACTGTGAAGGACTGCTACGCGGCGCTGGGTGTGATTCACGAGATGTATAAGCCGATTCCGGGACGGTTCAAGGACTATATTGCGATGCCGAAGCCGAACCGTTACCAGTCGCTGCATACGACGCTAATCGGCCCCAAGGGGCAGCCGTTCGAGATTCAGATTCGAACCTATGAGATGCACCGTACCGCCGAATACGGTATCGCGGCGCACTGGAAATATAAAGAGAACCAGGATGGCAAGCATTCCTCCGATACGGAAGAGGAGAAGCTGACCTGGCTCAGACAGATTCTGGAGTGGCAGAGAGAGCTGTCCGATAACAAGGAGTTCTTAAGCCTGTTGAAGAATGACCTGGATCTGTTCTCCGACAGCGTATACTGCTTTACGCCGACCGGAGATGTCAAGAACCTGCCCGCGGGCTCGAACCCGATCGATTTTGCCTACAGCATTCACAGCGCGGTCGGCAACAAGATGGTCGGTGCAAGGGTCAACGGTAAGATTGTGAATATTGATTATATCATCCAGAACGGCGACCGGGTGGAGATTATTACCTCCCAGAACTCCAAGGGACCGAGCCGTGACTGGCTGAATATTGTAAAGAGTACGCAGGCCAAGAACAAGATTAACCAGTGGTTCAAGGCCGAGCTGAAGGAAGATAATATCCTACGCGGCAAGGATATGGTCACAACGTATTGCAAGACCAAGAACATTGTCTTAAGTGACCTGCTCAAGCCCGAATTCATGAATGCCTGTCTTCGCAAATACGGGTTCCGCGACTGGGATTCGATCTACGCGGCAATCGGCCATGGCGGCCTAAAAGAGGGTCAGGTCGTCAACAAGCTTCAGGAGGAATACGAGAAGAAGCACAAGAAGGAGATGACGGACGAGAAGGTTCTCGAGACGATCAGCACGATTAAGGACTCGAAGCCACTGGTTGGCAAGTCCAAGGGCGGAATTGTCGTACAGGGAATCAACGATGTTGCCGTGCATTTTTCAAGGTGCTGCAATCCGGTTCCCGGCGATGAGATCGTTGGATTTGTGACAAGAGGGCGCGGCGTATCCATTCACCGAACGGACTGTATTAATGTGATCAATCTGCCGGAGGAGGACCGAGTCCGCCTGATTGACGCGGAGTGGAACGCGGTGGAAGAGAAGGAGACCTCCGAGCTGTACAGCGCGGAGATCAAGATCTATGCGAACAACCGGAGCGGCGTGCTTCTGGATATTTCGAAGATTTTCACGGAGAATAATATCGATGTTGCTTCGATGACGGTTCGAACGAGCAAGCAGGGTACCGCGACTATCAGCGTTGGATTTGAGATTAAGGGAGTGGAGCAGCTGCGGTTTATTGTGAATAAGATTCGGAACGTGGAGAGCGTTCTGGATGTGGAGAGAACGACCGGCTGATGAGACTGCGTACGGGACGAGTCAGTGCGGCGGAACGAGCCGGCACAGCCGGAGCTGACAGGAAAGGAGTGCGGATATGAAACCGGATATCAGACAGTATACGCTGGGAGCCCTTGCGACGAACGGCTATCTTGTGGGGAATCCCGAGACGAAGGAAGCGGTATTTATTGATCCGGCCGGAGAGTGCGGGCGGATTATGCGAGAGCTTACGAGCCGGGGATACCGCCTTGCGGCGATTATGCTGACGCACGGACATTTTGATCATACAGGCGCCGCGGAAGAGCTGAGGGAAAAGACCGGGGCGAAGATATATGCGGGAGAGCAGGAAAAAGCGCTGCTTGCAAGCGCGGAGCTGAACTGCTCCGGATGGTATCGGAAGTTCACGGTTCAGGGCGATATCTGGCTTACCGATAATCAGGTGATTGCGCCCGCGGGGCTGGAATTCAAGGTGCTTGCCACACCGGGACACACGGCGGGAGGAGTCTGCTATTATCTGGAAGAGGAAGGAATTCTTTTCGCGGGGGATACCTTGTTCGCAGGCTCTGTCGGAAGGAGCGACCTGCCCACGGGAAGTATGAGCGTGCTGATGCAGTCAGTCGGAAGGTTGGCAAAGCTTCCGGATTCCGTTGTCGTCTATCCCGGGCATGGGCCGTCTTCGACGATCGGAGATGAAAAGAGACAGAATCCGTATCTTTCGGGATATGAAGGCTAAGATTAAGCATATTCGATAATGAGTAAGATAAGATAGGATTAAGAAGAAACTATGGATATTATAATATGGAGAAACGGAGAGGACTACAATCAGGATGTCTGTCCGTTAATCAAATCGTTCTATCCGGATGCGGTATTTGCGGAAGGCGGTGCAGCTGCGGAAGCATCAGGCAATGCGGCGGATAAAACGGGCAGCGCCGGCGAAAAAAGTGAGGCAGCCGAAACGAGTGAGGCGGATGGAACGAGCGGCGAGGGGAGTTCATTAGATCTGTATTTCGACCTGACCTCAGACTGTATGACGGTTCGGATCAGGCAGCAGGGACGGGAGGTCTTTGCTGAGACCGAAGCATTTGCTGGCGGCGAGCGCAGGGATTACCGCAACGCGCTGCTGCGAATGCTCTACCGGGGACTGTCCGGACTTACGGGAAAAAAGCTTCCCTGGGGAATCCTCACCGGAGTCCGTCCGACCAAGCTGGTCTACGAGCGTCTGGCAGATATGACAAAGGATGAGATTCGGGACTATATGGCGGAGACCTATTATTGCTCCGCGGATAAGATAGAGGTCAGTCTGATTACAGCAGCAAGAGAAAAGGAGCTGTTAACGCAGTGCAGGCCGGAGGAGGGCTACAGCCTGTACATCGGAATTCCATTCTGTCCGACCACCTGCCTGTATTGTTCCTTTACCTCCTATCCTCTGGAGCGCTTCGGAGGTTATGTGGAGCCGTATCTGGAAGCATTAAAAAAGGAGATTCGCTTTGCGTCGGAGAGTATGGGCGGAAAGGCGCCGATGAGCGTGTATTTTGGAGGAGGAACCCCGACAACGCTCTCGGCGGAGCAGTTAAGAGACCTGATTGGATATGTAAAGAACTCATTTGACTTTTCAGGTGTGAAGGAATTCACGGTTGAGGCCGGAAGGCCGGACAGCCTGACGTATGAGAAGCTTGCGGTATTAAAGGAACTCGGCGTGGATCGCATCTCGATCAATCCGCAGTCCATGTGTCAGGAGACACTGGATCTGATTGGGCGCAGGCATACGGTGGAGCAGATTGAAGAAGCATTTGCGATGGCGAGGAAGGCGGGGCACGATAATATTAACATGGATCTGATTATCGGCCTGACCGGTGAGACACCGGAGCATGTAAGAAGGACGCTTGAGCGGATTCGGCCTTTGAATCCGGAGAGCCTTACCGTGCATACGCTGGCGCTGAAGCGGGCGGCAAGGCTGAATCTGGAGAAGGAGCGCTACGTCGATATGCAGGCTGTGGACGTCCCGGTGATGCAGCAGCTGACCGCGGCTTACGCGAAAGAGAATGGTTACCTGCCCTACTACCTGTATCGTCAGAAGAATATGGCGGAGAATCTGGAAAATGTCGGATATGCGAGATATGGGAAAGAATGCCTTTATAATATTGTAATCATGGAAGAACGTCAGACGATTCTTGCGCTCGGCGCGGGGGCATCCTCGAAGTTCTATTTCCCGGCGGAGAACCGCCTGGAGCGGGTCGAGAATGTAAAAAGTCTGAAGGACTATGTGGAGCGCATTGATGAGATGATTGAGCGGAAGCTCGTATTTATCGAGAAGAACCGCGCTGCTTTGAAGGAGGGATCGGTCGTATGGTAGAGGCTGCCGGCATCGAACGTGCGGTGAAGGAGGATCTGGAGGACGCACTGAGTCACGGGATCCTGGTCAGCAATCTGGCTGCGCGGCTTGCAAGAAAGCTTGGAGAGGATGAGGCATTCTGTCATGAGATGGCCAGAGCCGGAATGATGCACGATGTCGGAAAGCTTCGGCTATGTGAGTACCTCTACGGAAGAAGTGCGGGAACGCTTGGAATTGAAGAGATGAAATACATGCGTCTGCATCCGAAGCTTGGCAGAGAGATTCTCAGAGAAAGCGGGGAATATTCCGATCTGGTGATTGAATCCGTATATCATCATCACGAGAATTATAACGGCTCCGGATATCCGGATAATCTGAGGGAGGACAAGATCCCGTATGGCGCACGGATCTTACGAACCTGTGATGTCTTTGCGGCTCTTGTGTCGAATCGGCCTTACAGAGCCTCCTTTGACAAGGATACGGCGATTAAGATGATGATTGAGGAAGTCAGACATTTTGATATGAAGATTTTCCTTGCGTTCCTGGAAATGGCTTATGACGAGGCATTTGCGGAGATCGAGGAATTAATTCAGGAAGGAAATGAGAAGCGGGTATTTGCGGACGCTCCGATTCAGGAGGAAGAGCTGATAAAGCTGGTGCAGACCGATGCTTCGGAATGCCCGGTGTGATAACGCGGGACAGAGAATGAAAAGGCAGTCGGTAAACGCATATTAGAAAAAGCAGAGGATTCTCATGAAGATTAAGACAATTTCGCGAGATGGATGGAACAGAATTCTGTCCGGAAGAGAGTATGTATCAACGAAGAAGAGAGAAGAATTCGACGGAATACTTGCACTGTTCTACCTTGAGAAGGTAACGGGACCGCTGGTTAAAATCATGGAGGATAAGCAGGTAGTTCTTGCGGATGATGATTACTACTGGATGCAGTTCGGGCCGCGGGGAGAGAACTACTGGCTGACGGTGATGTTCGACAGGAAGCGGGAGATTGTGCAGTGGTATTTTGATATCACCCTGCGTAATGAGCTGGATGCCGAAGGGGGACCGAGATTCTTTGACCTGTATCTGGATCTGGTGGTACTTCCGTCGGGGACGAACATCCTTCTGGATGAGGACGAGCTGTTAGAAGCATACCGGGCAGGGGAATTCTCAAAAGAAATCTATGATATGGCATACCGGAAAGTGTCCGAGCTTCAGGAAAAGCTCTGCGGCCGAGTAAAAGAACTGAATACCTTCACCAGAAAATACTTCTTTGAGCTCTTAGAGGAAGCAGGCTGGGGATAATCGCCGGAAGAGAGGAGACGATTACCGGCATATCTCTCTTCCACCCGGACTTCCCCTCCCCATAAGGAACGAATTCGCGCAGAAAACACGAGAAAGAGACACTTTCTGTTGCAATTTCAAAACAGGAAGGGTATAATATGCGCAAAGGGCGGAGTCAGACCAGGCGAAGGCGGCTCTGACAAGCATGCTTGATCAGAGCCGTTTTTGCCTGGTCTGAAGGAGCGAAGCGACCCAGGGAAACCGTAAGGTTTTCCTGGGACTCCGCCCGTCCGGCAGGAACAGAACGGAAGGGCGGACGAAACGACCGTATACAATAGTAACGATATAAGGAGGATTGACCATGGCTGAGTCAATGAAAGGGCTTCACAGAAGCCACAGATGTACGGAAATTACGACAAACGATATCGGAAAAACCGTCACTGTCATGGGTTGGGTACAAAAAAGCAGAAATAAAGGCGGAATCATATTCGTAGACTTACGTGATCGTTCCGGCCTTCTGCAGATCATATTTGAAGAGAATGACATCGGAGCCGATGGCTTTGCAAAAGCAGAGAAGCTCAAAAGCGAATACGTTATCGCAGTAGTAGGCCGAGTAGAGGCCCGTTCCGGTGCGGTAAATGAGAACCTTGCAACCGGCGCAATCGAAATCCGTGCGAACGAACTGCGTATTCTGTCCGAGGCGGAGACCCCTCCGTTTCCGATTGAAGCAGATTCCAAGACCAGAGAGGAGCTTCGCCTGAAGTACCGTTATCTGGATTTAAGAAGACCGGATCTGCAGCGCAATCTGATGATGAGAAGTAAGGTAGCAACCCTTACCAGACAGTTCCTGGCGGGCGAGGGCTTCCTTGAGATCGAGACCCCGATGTTAACCAAGAGCACACCGGAGGGCGCAAGAGACTACCTGGTGCCGAGCCGAATCCATCCCGGCAGCTTCTACGCGCTGCCGCAGTCTCCCCAGCTGTTCAAGCAGCTGCTGATGGTCTCCGGCTACGATCGCTATGTACAGATTGTCAAGTGCTTCCGCGACGAGGACTTAAGAGCGGACAGACAGCCGGAATTCACCCAGATCGATATGGAACTCTCCTTCGTAGACGTAGATGATGTAATCGACGTGAACGAAAGACTGCTCCAGAAGTTATTTAAAGAAGTAATCGGAGTCGATGTAACACTTCCGATCCAGAGAATGACCTGGCAGGAGGCAATGGATCGTTACGGTTCCGATAAGCCGGACACCCGTTTCGGCATGGAATTAAAGGATGTGACCGAGCTTGTAAAGAACTGCGGCTTCTCCGTATTTACCGGAGCGATTGCAGCGGGCGGAAGCGTTCGCGGTATCAATGCCGAGGGACAGGGGAATATGCCCAGAAAGAAGATCGACGCGTTAGTAGAATTCGCAAAGGGCTACGGTGCGAAGGGACTTGCCTACCTTGCAGTGAACGAGGACGGAACCTATAAGTCCTCCTTTGCCAAGTTCATGACCGAGGAAGAATTAAAGGCATTAGTTGACGTGATGGGCGGTAAGCCCGGCGATTTATTACTCTTCGCCGCAGACAAGAATAAGATTGTGTACAGCGTATTAGGCGCACTGCGTCTTGAGATTGCAAATAACCTGGGATTACTGGACAAGAACCAGTACAATTTCCTGTGGGTAACCGAGTTCCCTCTGCTTGAGTGGTCGGAGGAAGAGAATCGCTTCGTCGCGATGCACCATCCGTTCACGATGCCGATGGATGAGGACCTTCCGCTGTTAGACACCGATCCCGGTAAGGTTCGCGCAAAGGCCTACGATATCGTACTCAACGGTACCGAGATCGGCGGCGGCAGTGTCAGAATCTTCCAGAATGATGTTCAGGAGAAGATGTTTGAGGTGCTCGGATTCACGAAGGAAGAGGCGTATGAGAGATTCGGCTTCCTGCTGAATGCCTTTAAGTACGGTGTTCCGCCGCACGCAGGACTTGCATATGGTCTGGATCGTCTCGTCATGCTGATGGCGCAGATGGATTCCATTCGTGACGTAATCGCCTTCCCGAAGGTAAAGGATGCGTCCTGCCTGATGACGGATGCTCCGAATGTAGTTGATGATAAGCAGCTTGAGGAGCTTGGAATTGCAATTGCGGCACAGGAAGAGGCTGCGAAGACGGAATGATTCCGATCTTTGTAATCTATATTGCAGTCATGACCCTGGTAGGGTTCGCCCAGATGGGGGTTGATAAAAAGCGCGCGATTCGAAATGAGTGGCGCATCAAGGAAAGAACGCTGTTTTTTACGGCTGCGGCCGGGGGAAGCATCGGAAGTATACTCGGAATGCGGGCATTCCGGCATAAGACGAAGCATAAGAGCTTTCGGTATGGAATGCCTGCCATTCTGACAGTGCAGATTGTAATTGTAGCATATGCGGTTTGCTGTATATGCGGTTGGATAGCATAAAAAGATACGCGGTGTGGAGGATACGATGGAAAAGATAATGGAATTGTGCGAACGCTATCAGTATCCGCAGGAGGCAAAGGCAGATATCCGGAGGATTTATGAGCAGGTTACAGGCAGGGATGAGACAAGAGAGCTGTTATGGAAGGCCGAAGCCCTTTTGTTTGGAGAGCCGAAGATCAATCCAAAGGATTATCTGAATATTGTTGATCATGCAGCTGAACTGACGGGAATCCATAGCTATCAGCTGTATCTGGTATTCTATCTGGCAGCCTGTGAAAGACTGAAGCAGTGTTATGAAGAAAAGGGTATCTCCCCTGCGATCTTTTATGATACGATGGAGGATCTGCTGTTCAAGGCCAGGGAATGCAAGACGGTAGAAGGGTTCTACGGAGTCTTTTGTCCGACCTGGTATTACGGTTTCTTCCGAATGGAGCGGTTTGCGCTTGGAAGGCTGCAGTATGAGCTGTGCGAACTGTCCTCTGATTATACGGTTGGAGGAAGAGTCCTGAAGGCTGGAACACTTGCGGCGAACTGTCATATTCCAAGCTCGGGAAGACCGTTCGATGAAGCGGCAAGACTTGCGTCATACAAGCGCGCATGGGAATTCTTTAGGGAGCGCTTTCCGGATGGAGTTATGCCGATAACCTGTTATTCCTGGCTGCTGTTCCCGGAGAATGAGAAGATTATGCCGGAGGGCTCCAACATCGTATCGTTTATGAAGGAATTTGCGATTCGGAAAGTGATCTATGACGAGAAGGGCAGTGACCTGTGGAGAATCTTCGGAAAGCATTATAACGGGGAGCTTTCGACGTTCCCCGCGGATACCCGGATGCGCAGAAATTATCTGAAATGGCTGACGGACGGCAATATGGCCGGTCAGGGGTACGGAATCTTCCTGTTTGACGGAGAGAAGATGGTACGGTAAGAATAAACGTCTGCTGTACGGCAGTCAAAGAAAGATCGTCGTACAGCAGACAGTATTCCATGCATTCTTATTTTTTTGTGCATTCTTATTTTTCTATGTATTCTATTTTGTCAATTCCGTCTATAGCATAAAGTCTGAAACAGGAAAGCCCAATCCCGATATAATCATTCAGATGTCCTTCGCATTCCGGAGAGGAGCGATATTTGGTCTACCGGGCCTGTGCAAAAAGTTCGTTCTGCATCCCTGGTAATCGATGCATACCATGTAGTTCCATCCCTTTTTTTCTGCAATACACCGGGTACAATTATTCCGGATAAGTCCTGCAGCATCTGCCCAAAGAGGATTGCCATCCAGTTGACTAAGATGGATATGCTCCGGAACAATAACCGAAGCTAACAAAAACCAGCCGATTGGGCTGGTTTTTGTTATACGGTAAATACCTTCCGTGTCCTTTGGAACACCTGTACTACCGTATTCTTTTTTGCCGTTTGGGTTGTCGAGTGTATAAATATATGATTAATATATCTTACAGACTACGTTCCGTACTGTTATAGTTCCGTGCGGAATTATAACTTAACAACATTGGCGGCCTGAGGTCCCTTTTCGCCATTCACTACTTCGAACTCAACCTGATCGCCCTCTTCAAGAACCTTGAAGCCGTCCATCTTTAAAGCAGAGAAATGAACGAATACGTCTGTTCCGGTCTCATCGGAGATAAATCCGAAGCCCTTCTTTGCGTTGAACCACTTAACTGTACCTTTTTTCATAAATTGCCTCCCTAAAAGACTTTAAGTAAAGAGTTCTCTTCATCCTACAAGGAGAAGGAGATTACCGGGACGGTAATCTAACACATAATCTACCATAAATAAAAGCGGTTGTCAATTATTTTGTGAAGTTTGAAGGAGAATATTTGAGATTGTGGAATTTTGGAAGAAATGGGAGATTTTGTAAATTAAAAGTTCAAACCGAGAGGGGGCTTATATCAGAATGTTTTGCAAGGCAGCTTATATCAGAATGTTTTGCAAGGCTGCCTTGTAAAATGCCGCTTTATTTGATATAATAACGGATAACCGGACTGTTGCATTGACGGTGTGGGCTCCTGTCGGGACGCACGCTGTGATCTGGAAGCAGTTTAAAAAGTATGGATATTAGCAGGAAAGGAATAGCAGAATGAGTGAAGAGGTTAAGCTGAGAGAAGATAAGCTGAGAGCCATGGCAGAGGAGCTTGGCGATCACTATGAGCTGTGCTATGAAGAGGAATTGAAGGATTTTAAGAGCGCGGGAATGGTATTGAAGCATCGTGCGTCGGGAGCGAGAATTGCCCTGATATCGAACGATGATAACAACAAGGTGTTCTGTGTGGGATTTCGTACTCCGCCGTTTGACAGCACGGGCGTTGCGCATATTATCGAGCATACGGTTCTGTGCGGATCGGAGAAGTTCCCTGCAAAGGATCCGTTCATCGAGCTTGCAAAGGGCTCTTTGAATACGTTCCTGAATGCAATGACATTCCCGGACAAGACCATTTATCCGGTTGCCAGCTGCAATGACAAGGATTTCCAGAATCTGATGGATGTCTATATGGATGCGGTATTCCATCCGAATATTTATAAGAAAAAAGAGATCTTTATGCAGGAGGGCTGGCATTATGAGATCGCGGACGCCGACGATGAGCTTTCCTACAACGGGATTGTATACAGTGAGATGAAGGGCGCATTTTCTTCGGCGGAGAGAGTGGTGAATCTGGCGACGAACCGCGCATTATTCCCGGACAGCCCTTACGGCGTTGAGTCGGGCGGAGATCCGGACTGCATTCCGGATCTGACCTATGAGGCGTATCTGGACTTCCACAGAAGATATTATCATCCGTCGAACAGCTATATCTATCTGTACGGCGATATGGATATGAAGGAGAAGCTGCTCTGGCTGGATGAGGCATATCTTGCGGCCTATCAGGACTGCCCGGTGGACTCCGAGGTTGTGCTTCAGAAGGAGTTCGGCGGAATCAGAGAATGCACGGAATCGTATTCGATTGGCGAGAATGAGTCGCTTGAGGACAATACGTACCTTAGCCTGACTATGACAGTCGGCGAAAGCTCCGATACGCTGCTTTCGGCGGCAATGGATGTTATTGTTGAGGTATTGTTCAATGTTCCGGGAGCTCCGGTTAAGCAGGCGTTAATTGACGCGGGAATCGGCAAGGATATTCTGTCGGGATATGATGACAGCTTAAGGCAGCCTACCTTTTCGGTGATGGCGAAGAATGCGAACGCGGAGCAGAAGGAGCAGTTCCTTGCGGTTATTATGGATACGCTGAAGAAGACGGTGAAGGAAGGACTTCGTGAGAACGCCCTCAAGGCGGTTATTAACCAGAGAGAATTCGCATACAGAGAATCCGATTACGGACGTTTTCCGAAGGGACTGCTGTTCGGAATTAATATGTTCAATACCTGGCTGTACGATGACGCAGCGGCATTTGATAAGCTGAAGAACAATGAGGTGTATGAGACCTTAAAGGAAAAGATTGGAACCGGCTATTATGAGAAGCTGGTGGAAAAGTGGCTGATCAATACGCAGCACGCTGTCCTGACCGTTCTGGTTCCGGAAAAGGGCCTGGTCGCGAAGAAGGAAGCCGCTCTTAAGGAAAAGCTGGCGGCTTATAAGGAGAGCTTAAGCAGGGAAAAGATTGAAGCCTTGGTTGCGCAGACGAAGAGCCTGAAGGAGTTCCAGGAAAGGCCGTCCACCAAGGAAGAGCTAAATGCGATTCCGCTGCTTGCGAGAGAGGATTTGAAAAGAGAAGTGGAGCCGTTCTCGAATGAGGAGAGAGAGCTTGCTGGCTGTAAAGCGGTCTTCCATAATGTATATACGAGCGGAATCGCGTATGTGACCCTGCTCTTTGACGCGAGAAGAATTCCGGAGGAATCGGTTCCGTATCTGGGCCTGCTCTCCAATGTGCTCGGTATGATGAACGCCGGAGAGTACGGTTATCAGGAGTTAAGCGAAGAGATTAACCGGAATACGGGCGGAATCCGCACGTCGATGTTTGCGGTATCAAAGAACGGAGATCCGGAAGGCTTCGGCGAGTATTTCCAGATTCAGATTAAATGCCTGTACGAGCAGCTAACCGAGGCGGGAAGATTGACTGCAGTGGTGCTTGGTGAGACGGATTTTACCGATACCAAGAGATTATATGAGCTGCTGATGGAGAATAGGTCCAGAATGCAGATGACGATGATGTCGGCGGGACATGCGGTTGCAATCAGAAGAGCAATGTCATATTTCTCGGAGAAGTCCGCATTCGATGAGAAGACAAGCGGAATTGATCAGTATGAGTTCATTGAGGATCTGACCGCGAATTTCGAGCAGAAGAAGGAAGAGGCTGTGAAGAAGCTTTCTGAGCTCTGCAGGCTGTTATTCAGCAAGGATTCTCTCTTAATCAGTGTCACTGCGGATGAAGAAGGCTATGAGGCTGTAAAGGCAGCGGCTCCTTCGTTCTTACAGAACTGCGCGGAGAAGAGAGCGGAGTATGCACCGGTCTCCTTTGCGGCAGAGAAGAAGAACGAGGGCTTTAAGACTCCCGGACAGGTGCAGTATGTCGCAATGTGCGGCAACTATAAGCTTGCCGGTTATGAATATACGGGAGCGCTGAAGGTGGTAGGCAATCTGTTCGATTATGATTACCTCTGGAATAATATTCGTGTAAAGGGCGGCGCGTACGGCTGTATGTGCAGCTTTGGCGCTTCGGCGGGAGATAGCTATCTGGCATCTTACCGCGACCCGAATCTGACCGAGACGATTCAGGTATATGAGAAGGCGGCGGAGTATCTGGAGAATTATGAAGCCGACGAGCGCGAGATGACCAAGGCGATTATCGGTACCTTAAGCGGGATGGATGTTCCGCTTACTCCGTTCACCAGAGGGGTGCGTTCGCTTAACGAGTACCTGTGCGGCTACGGCTATGAGGCATATCAGAAGGAGCGCAACGAGGTTCTGGACGCGACTCCGGAGGCTATCAGAAAGACCGCTCCTCTTATCCGTGCGATTGTGGAGCAGGGCAATCTTTGTGTAATCGGAAGCGAGACGCGGATTGAGAAGGATAAGGAAGTATTTGCGGAAGTAAAGCCGCTGATAAAATAATTTCAAAAGAAAGAGGCGTCGGAGAGCGGAAGTACTGCTCTCCGACGCAGAAAAGCGAGGCTGTTGAATATATATGGAGAGTAACCCCAATTATAAATCCGGATTTGTAACGCTGATCGGCCGGCCGAATGTGGGCAAGTCGACTCTGATGAATCAGCTGATCGGCCAGAAGATTGCAATTACATCGGATAAGCCACAGACCACAAGAAACCGGATTCAGACCGTCTATACGGATGAGCGCGGTCAGATTATCTTTCTGGATACACCGGGAATTCACAAGGCGAAGAACCGCCTTGGCGAATACATGGTGAATACGGCGGAGAGAACGTTCGGAGAGGTGGATCTGATTCTGTGGCTGGTGGAGCCAACGACCTTTATGGGGGCGGGAGAACGCCATATCGCAGAGGTGCTTGAGAAGGTAAAGACGCCGGTTGTCCTTGTTATTAATAAGATCGACACCGTAAAGAAGGAAGAACTGTTAAAGGTAATCGAGTGCTATAAGGACTGCCACGATTTTGCGGAGATTATTTCGGTGTCCGCGTTAAAGGGCGACAATAAGGATGAGCTGACCAGCCTGATCTATCGGTATCTGCCTTATGGACCGATGTATTATGATGAAGATACGGTAACCGATCAGCCCGAGCGCCAGATTGTCGCGGAGCTGATTCGTGAAAAGTCCTTAAAGCTGTTAAGCGACGAGATTCCGCACGGAATCGCCGTTGTAATTGATCGCATGAAGGAACGTCCAAACGGCAATCTGATCGATATTGACGCGACTATTATCTGCGAGCGGGACAGTCACAAGGGTATTATCATCGGCAAGCAGGGAGCGATGCTCAAAAAGATTGGAATGCAGGCAAGGGTTGAGATCGAGGATTTGCTTGGAGTTAAGACGAATCTCAAGCTCTGGGTTAAGGTAAAGAAGGATTGGAGAGACAGCGATTTCCTGATTAAGAATTTCGGGTATCGTGAGGACGAGAATTAGATTGTCAAGCCCCATTTTGCGGATTGGATATGGGATATTAGTATGAGGATAAGAGACTGCGCAGCCGGGCATTCTATTACTATCGTATCACACTAATCGCCATGCCGAAGCGCTCTGCGCCAAGGCGGCACAAGCGAAAGCTGCGAATGAGATTTCGTTTGCTCACACTTATCTTATCACACCGGAATGGAGGCGCATTATGAAAAAAGAGGACGATTTCTGGGAAAGATTCGAGAGGACAGGAAAGGTTATGGATTACCTGAGTTATACGGCCTGTGCGAAGGAAGAAGGAAAAGAGAGTTATTGGAGCGGCTATGAGTGCAAGGATGAACGAGGCTCCGACGGTAACGGGAATGGTGCTTTCCGCGATGCCGGTGGGCGATTATGACAAAAGACTGATCATACTGACAAAGGAAAGAGGCCGGATAAGCGCGTTCGCCAAGGGAGCGAAGAAGCCGAACAGTCCGCTGTTAGCCGCAAGCGAGCCTTTTTCCTTTGGTACATTTACGCTGTATGAGGGCAGAAGCTCCATAACGGTGGCCTCCGCAGAGATTACGAATTATTTCCAGGAGCTGCGGGGAAGCCTTGAGAACATATATTACGGCCTGTATTTTTGTGAATTCGCAGATTATTTTGCGAGGGAGAATGAGGACGGAACGCAGGTGTTAAAGCTGCTGTACCAGTCGCTTCGGGCCCTGTCAAAGCCTGCGATTGGGAGAAGGCTGGTGCGGTGCATCTACGAGCTGCGCCTGTTCGCGCTGGAGGGCTTAATGCCGCAGGTGTTTTTCTGCGTCAAATGCGGGAAGAAGGAAGCGCTTGCCCGATTCTCCCCGGAGGAGGGCGGAATGCTCTGCCCGGAATGCCAGAGAGGGAAGTCCGGAATTCCGGTATCGTCGTCTGCGCTGTACACGCTTCAGGTTATTTTGTCCGAGCCGATTGAGAGCCTGTACCGGTTCACTGTCACAAAGGAAGTCCTTTCCGAACTGACCCGGATAACCGCGCAGTACCGTGCGGTGCATGTGGATAAGCGGATGAACTCGGAGGAGATGCTCAAGCTGATCGATATGTGAGCCGGACAGAGTGCGCTGCGGCAGATGCAGTCCCACCAAACGCGCTTCAAGCGGGGGCAAAAGCAGAAAAATCGGCGGGAGAACGCGGAAATATGCCGAATACTTGGCAGAAAATGCCCGTAAAGTGCAAACTCCTCTTTACAAATCAAACATTTAAGGGTACAATAAGACGATGAATTACGTGTCACATCTATTTATTTAAGAAATTATGCCTGCGTCCTTCCTTCGCGGGCTGGTGGCAGGACAATTCCAAACGAATGGAGGATATATTCAATGGAAAAGACAATGGACAAGATTGTAGCTCTTGCAAAGGCAAGAGGTTTCGTGTATCCGGGCTCCGAGATCTACGGCGGCCTTGCGAATACATGGGATTACGGCAATCTGGGCGTAGAGCTCAAGAATAACGTAAAGAAGGCATGGTGGAAGAAGTTCATTCAGGAGAATCCCTACAACGTAGGTGTTGACTGCGCGATCTTAATGAATCCCCAGACATGGGTTGCGTCCGGTCATCTGGGCGGCTTCTCCGATCCGCTGATGGATTGTAAGGAGTGCCATGAGAGATTCCGTGCCGATAAGCTGATCGAGGACTATGCAGCTGCGAACAATATTACCTTGGAGAGCTCTGTAGACGGCTGGTCCCAGGAGCAGATGAGCAAGTATATTGAGGACAACCAGATTCCCTGCCCGACCTGCGGCAAGCATAATTTCACAGATATCCGTCAGTTCAACCTGATGTTCAAGACCTTCCAGGGTGTAACAGAGGATGCAAAGAGCGTCGTATATTTAAGACCTGAGACCGCTCAGGGTATTTTCGTTAACTTTAAGAATGTACAGAGAACCTCGAGAAAGAAGATTCCGTTCGGCATCGGCCAGATCGGTAAGTCCTTCCGTAACGAGATTACTCCCGGTAATTTTACGTTCCGTACCAGAGAGTTCGAGCAGATGGAATTGGAGTTCTTCTGCGAGCCGGATACCGACCTTGAGTGGTTCGCATACTGGAAGAGCTTCTGTGTGAACTGGCTGAAGGATCTTGGCATGAAGGATGAGGAGATGCGTGCGAGAGACCATGAGCCGGAAGAATTATCCTTCTACAGCAAGGCGACGACCGATATCGAGTTCCTGTTCCCGTTCGGCTGGGGCGAGCTTTGGGGTATCGCTGACAGAACCAATTATGATTTGACCTGCCATCAGGAAGTATCCAAGGAGGATATGAGCTACTTCGACGACGAGAAGAAGACGAAGTACATCCCTTACGTAATTGAGCCTTCGCTGGGTGCTGACCGTGTAACGCTCGCATTCCTTTGTGCGGCTTATGACGAGGAGGAGCTGGAGGGCGGCGACGTTCGTACCGTTCTGCATTTCCATCCCGCACTTGCACCGGTTAAGGTTGGCGTGCTTCCGCTTTCCAAGAAGCTTAACGAGGGCGCCGAGAAGATCTATACCGAGCTTTGCAAGGAATATAACTGCGAGTTCGATGACAGAGGCAACATCGGTAAGCGCTACAGACGTCAGGACGAGATCGGTACTCCTTACTGTGTAACCTACGATTTCGAGTCCGAGACCGACGGCTGCGTAACCGTAAGAGAGCGTGATACCATGCAGCAGGAGAGAGTAAAGATCGAAGATCTGAAGGCTTACTTTGCTGAGAAGTTCAGATACTAAAAAGCAGATAGAAGAAAAGGCGGCGGTACGGCGGCAGAATAGCGGCGGCACCGCCGCTTTGCGATCGCAAGCGCTTATGAAATTGTGGGGAATTTTATCAAATTAATAAAAAAAGGGGCTTTCCTTTGGTGGATAAATGTGTTATAATATGAAATGGTGACCAGAACCGTAAACTGGCTTGGTCAGATAAATAATTTAATTCTTATTCAGGAGGGAACAAACCACATGGCAAAATGGGTATATTTGTTCAAAGAAGGTAATGCCGACATGAGAAACCTCCTTGGCGGAAAGGGCGCTAACTTGGCAGAGATGACCAACTTAGGCCTTCCGATTCCCCAGGGCTTCACGGTTACGACTGAGGCTTGTACCGATTATTACAACAGCGGCAAGGTGATCACAGACGAGATACAGGGACAGATTTTTGAGGCATTAAAGTGGCTGGAGCAGGAGAATGGCAGAACATTCGGTGATACCGAGAATCCTCTGCTTGTATCCGTTCGTTCCGGTGCAAGAGCTTCCATGCCTGGTATGATGGATACCATCCTCAACCTCGGTCTGAACGATGTATCGGTTGAAGGTTTCGCAAAGAAGACTGGCAATCCCAGATTCGCATACGATTCCTACAGAAGATTCATCCAGATGTTCTCCGACGTTGTTATGGAAGTTCCGAAGTCCTTCTTCGAGAAGATCATCGACGAAGTTAAGGAAGCAAAGGGCGTTAAGTATGACACCGAGCTGACTGCTGAGGACTTAAAGGAATTAATCAAGAGATTCAAGGAAGTTTATAAGAACGCGATGAACGGTGAAGAGTTCCCTCAGGATCCCAAGGTTCAGTTAATGGAGGCTGTTAAGGCTGTATTCCGTTCCTGGGACAACCCTCGCGCTATTGTATATAGAAGAATGAATGATATCCCTGGTGACTGGGGTACCGCTGTTAACGTTCAGACCATGGTATTTGGTAACATGGGCGATACATCGGGTACCGGTGTTGCGTTCACACGTAACCCTTCCACCGGTGCAAAGGGTATCTATGGTGAGTACTTAATCAACGCACAGGGCGAAGATGTTGTTGCCGGCGTTCGTACTCCTCAGCCGATCACCAAGCTTGCAGAGGATCTTCCGGAGTGCTACAAGGAGTTCATGGCAATCGCGAACAAGCTTGAGGATCACTATCGTGATATGCAGGATATGGAGTTCACCATTCAGGAGGGCAAGTTATACTTCCTGCAGACACGTAATGGTAAGAGAACCGCTCCCGCAGCAATCCAGATCGCGTGCGATCTCGTAGATGAAGGCAAGATTACTCCTGAGGAGGCAATCTGCAGAATCGAGGCTAAGTCCTTAGATCAGCTGCTTCATCCTACCTTCGATGCTGCTGCACTGAAGGCTGGTAAGGTAATCGGTTCCGCTCTTCCGGCATCCCCTGGTGCTGCTGCTGGTAAGGTTTACTTCACCGCAGAAGAAGCTAAGGCTGCTCATGAGAAGGGTGAGAGAGTTATCCTGGTTCGTCTTGAGACAAGCCCTGAGGATATCGAGGGTATGCATGCTTCCCAGGGTATCTTAACCGTTCGCGGCGGTATGACTTCTCACGCTGCAGTAGTTGCTCGTGGTATGGGTACTGCTTGTGTATCCGGCTGCGGCGACATCAAGATTGACGAAGAAGCTAAGAAGTTCGAGCTTGGCGGAGAGACTATCGTAGAGGGAGACTACATCTCCTTAGACGGTTCCACAGGTAAGATTTACTTAGGAGATATTAAGACTGTTGAGGCTTCCGTATCCGGTAACTTCGGCAGAATCATGGCTTGGGCTGACCAGTTCAGAAAGCTCCAGGTTAGAACGAACGCAGATACACCTGCAGATGCAGCGAATGCTGTTAAGCTGGGTGCTGAGGGTATTGGCCTTTGCCGTACCGAGCATATGTTCTTCGATGCTGAGAGAATTCCGAAGATCCGTAAGATGATCCTGTCCAAGACCGTTGAGGCAAGAGAAGAGGCTCTTAACGAGCTGATTCCTTTCCAGAAGGGTGACTTCAAGGCTCTGTATGAGACACTTGAGGGTAAGCCTGTAACGATCCGTTTCCTGGATCCCCCGTTACACGAGTTCGTTCCTACCGACATCGAGGATATCAAGGCTCTTGCAGCTGACATGAACCTGACTGTTGAGGAAGTTAAGGCTACCTGCGATTCCCTTCACGAGTTCAACCCGATGATGGGTCACAGAGGTTGCCGTCTCGCTGTTACCTACCCTGAGATCGCTAAGATGCAGACAAGAGCCGTTATGGAAGCTGCTATCGAAGTGAAGGAAGAGAAGGGCTACGACATCGTTCCTGAGATCATGATTCCTCTCGTTGGTGAGAAGAAGGAGCTCAAGTTCGTGAAGGACGTAGTTGTTGAGACCGCTGAGCAGGTTAAGAAAGAAAAGAATTCCGACATCCAGTACCACATCGGTACCATGATCGAGATTCCTCGTGCTGCTCTGCTTGCAGATGAGATCGCTGAGGAAGCTGAGTTCTTCTCCTTTGGTACCAACGACTTAACCCAGATGACATTCGGTTTCTCCCGTGATGACGCTGGTAAGTTCCTGGATGCTTACTACAAGGCTAAGATCTACGAGTCCGATCCGTTCGCAAGACTGGATCAGAACGGCGTAGGCAAGCTGGTTAAGATGGCTGCAGAGAATGGCCGTAAGACCAGACCCAACATCAAGCTTGGTATCTGTGGTGAGCACGGCGGAGATCCGTCCACTGTTGAGTTCTGCCATAAGGTTGGCTTAACATACGTATCCTGCTCGCCGTTCCGTGTGCCGATCGCAAGACTGGCTGCTGCTCAGGCTGCACTGAATAACAAGTAATTGTGTTTTTGGGTTTGTTTTTGGGCAAAACCGATTTGAAAAAATAAGGCAAAACCGAATATAAAAATTAGACCTTGTAGGAGAAATCCTATGAGGTCTTTTTTTCGCAGAAAACCCCTTGAAAAAAGGCAATAAAACGGTGATTTTATAGTCGTTTTTTTGCGCAATTTATAATCTCGTATTTTATAACGCAAATTGCCCGTAAAATTATAAAAGGGGTTGCCCCGTAACATACGGGAACATGTCGGTCCGCATGCCAGGTAAAAAAAGTATGAGGATGTAAAAATTTTTATAGTGCAAAAAGGAAGGAGAGCTAATAGAATGAAGGTATCCGGAGGGGATTCGGAGGACTAAGACAAAAGAACAATAAGCCAATACGGAGGTAACAGTATGCAGGTCTACAA
Organism: Lachnospiraceae bacterium; assembly: GCA_017623215.1. Lineage (GTDB taxonomy): Bacteria > Bacillota > Clostridia > Lachnospirales > Lachnospiraceae > Caccomorpha. The sequence goes on from JAGAPO010000083.1 coordinate 27,667, forward strand.
CAGCAAGCGAGACGTTGTATCTAACGTGACACAGGAAAATGGCCGATACACGATCGTCACCAATGCAAAGGATAATTTCTGGAACAGCGACAGCGTAACCTTTGTGTATGAGACATTCGAGTATCCATATGAGGAACGCAGCAGCTTTACGCTGGAGGCAACGATACAGGAACTGGAAGGCTGCGAACAGCAGGCGTCGACGGGAATTATGATCCGCAGTTCGGTGACGGACAGCGCGGCAAATGTGTTCCTGTGTGTGAGAAAACCGGCAATCTATGCGACCTGGCGTTCGACGGACGGTAATTTAACCAGATTCCAGGGAGTGAACTGGAGCAACCTTGGGGGCTTTTCGCTGCCCTGCAGTGTACGCCTGCATACGGTGGGCAACATCTTTACTGCGTATTATCGCGGCGGTGAAATGAAAGAGTGGAAGCGATTTGCCAGCGGATACGTGGAATTGGGAGTGAATCCGGCCTATGGTCTGGCGGCATACTCGTATAATACCGAGCAGACTATCCGGACCGTGATCGACGGATTGTCCGCAAAGGTAACGAATTCTGCGCCGGTAACGAATTCCGTACCGACTGTGGATCCCGCACCGATTATAACCGACGACGTCCTGTTCTTAGAGAATTTTGAAGAGGGAGTGCTGAAATCATACCCGGAAGGCCGCTATTCCTGGAGCCGGATCCGTTCGGCAAATATTGAGCCGACCATCGGAGCGGATGGCAGGCCGACGCTTGCATGGCATAAGGACCATATGAACGGAAGCCATTTCACAGGGAGCAAACACTGGGCGGACTATGCGTTCTCGCTCAATCTCCGTTTTGATGAAAGCTGCAGCCGGGAGGAAAAGAACACCTTCGGAGCGTATGTCAGACACCGTGAGATGGATTTCTATGGGGTCTTTCATTACGGAATCTATTTGACCAATGGAAACAGGCTGGAAATTCGCAAGACCTTTACCCATGAGGCAAAATGGGCGGAGATCCTGCTGGCCGAGAGAGAGTTCCCTTATCTGCAGGATCCCGGATGCTGGCATAATCTGCGGATTGAGGCATTCGACAACCATATCACCGTATTCTGGGATCGGGAAGAGGTTCTGGCATGCACGGATGAGGAGCTTTCGATATGCCCGGTAGGCGGAGTCGGCTTTCTGACAGAGGATACCTCGGTGTGGCTGGATGACTTTACCGTATATGAGCTTGCGGATCCGTTGGGAGGTGCCTACGATAATCTGATCGGCGGCCTATGGGATCAGCCGGCACCCGCGGATTTTGTATATGATTATGAGGAGGGAGCAAACTACTCCCTGAGGGACTTTAAGGCATCGGACAGAAGCGATGAGGGCGCTTCGGAAAAGAGCCCTGGGGAGAGTCCGGCCGAAGATACGGAAAGACAGGGCAAAGACGAGGAGGAAACAGTGAAGGCGCATCCTAACTATCGAATCCTGCACACCGGCAACGTCTGGCAGTCTGCGAACGACATTGTGACCATCTTCGGCGACGGCTTGGGAAAAGATGTGAAATCGCTTGCGCTTTCCCGAATTTCTGACGAGAGAACGGACCAGGTATCCTACGTTCCGCGCGCCGGATACGATTATATCTGTCTGAAGGAGAGATACGTGCGTTGGGCAGAGGCGCTCAGACAGGATACTGCGCAGACCTCCATTACCTGCCCTATTATTCAGAAAACCCGGAACGCCTTCAAGTTCCGCCTGCCTGCCGATGCTCCGGATGGAATCTACTCGCTGCGCGTCTTCTATACGGATGACTCCGATGAGACGGTATATCTTAATGTGCCGCGCATTAACTTCGTTCTTGGTGATGAGGGCGATATGGCAACGCCTGGCGGCAGCATTCGGGTATGCGGTGAAAATATCTGTCCGGCAGACGCGCCTGAGATACCGCAGCTGTGCCTGAAGAGTGCGAAGCAGGAATATATCCTGGAGGCGGTAAGGAGTGAGCCGGATAATATGGCAGAGTTTGTACTTCCGGAGGATGCGGTCTGCGGCGAATACGAAGTGACCGTACATAACGGCTTCGGAGACGGACGGTGCTGGTCCGTACCGAAGACGATTACGGTGGGAGGGAGCCCGAGAGAGAGCTGGCCGACAGAAGTATTTAACGTAAAGGACTACGGTGCGAAAGGAATAGGCTGCACTTACAATGACACCCCGGGAGTTATTCTGGCCCTGCGCGCGGCCGAGGCGAACGGAGGCGGTACCGTACTGCTTCCGCGCGGAACCTATATGCTTACGCATCCGATTACCGTACCGGAGAAGGTGCGTCTGCTCGGGGAGGGAATCGTTCGAAGCAAGATTATCTGGTATCCGTACAACTGGGATACGGACGAGCTGCCGGACTATACGATCCGGCTAAAGGGAAATGTTGAGATTTCGGGAATCGACTTCTCCGGAACCCGTCTGGGGCCGCTTTTTGTCGCGGGCGGCAAAGAGAGCCGGAATATCTACATTCACCGTTGTCGGATCTTCTTAACGCCGTATAACGCGGGACCGACGGACGCGCATCCGATCGGAAACGGATGGCAGTCATATCAGCTCTGCGGAATGATTCGAAGGGAGACGAACTTCTGGACCCGCAGCAACGGACACATCACCTTTAAGTTTGAGAACGTAACGAATGTGCAGCTATACGATAATAAGATAGACACACAGGCGAGCGGAGGCTTTTGGCTGAGAGCGTGCAAAGAGGTTTACCTTGCGCGCAACATCGCGAACTCGGGGATTTTCCTGAAGGAGTCGGCCAACGTGCTGGTGGAATACTGTGAAAATATGGGAACCGGCGCGGTTGAGGGCGACAATGTTTATTATGCGCATAATAAACAGGGCGAGTGCATCGAAAATAACCGTGAAGCAATGACCTCCGATCATGGAGGCTATTTTGAGAATAGCGACAGGCATTATATCCGTTCTGCAGACGATGCGGGATATGAATATGAATTGCCGTTCGCATGCGTTGACGGAAGTATGGTCGGAGCACAGGTTGTAATTCTGGAAGGACCCGGGGAAGGCCAGATGCGCCGAATTGTGGCGAACAGCGGCAGGCGCTTTACGCTGGAAAGTCCCTTTGCGATTCGTCCTGTAGACAGGGACAGCAAGATGAGTATTATGAGAGCGCGCTCCAACCTGCTTGCAGTCTCCAATTACATGTATAACGCAGGGGATTTCCAGTTCTACGGAACGCAGCTTAACTCCGTTGTCGCGCGGAATGAGTTTGAGAAGGTCCGCGGGTTAGTGGCACATGCCCAGGCCCCGCTCTATGACTCAACCCAGCAGAATTGGTATATTTCGGCGGTGAACAATCACTTCTGGGATGCGAATTTCCTGCATTTGAACGGGTGGGCCTCCGATCCTTCGACACAGATGTGCAAGCTGCGTTTTACGGCGAATGGAGGAGGGCGGAACATGCAGCTTTGCCCGCTGATACGCGGGAATGTTCTGGAGGATGGCTTTTATATTTCGGTTGAATCCGGCGAGAGGGAAGGCGCGATTGTTGGTCTGACCGTGCAGGGGAATTCCATATCGGAGGCGGACAAGGCAATCGTATCCCGGACAGGAGCGGGATGTGAAGGAATGCTGTTCGCGGATAACCGCGTAACAGACTCTGTGATTGACTATGTACTTCCGCAAAAGCCGGAATTCTTCGAGGCCGCACCGGAGACGGACAGCCCGCGGTATCTGTATCTGGAATAACGGGAAAAGAATGCGAATAGAGAAAAAAGCCTGCTGATGACTGCAATCGTCATGCAGGCTTTTTTCTCTTTCCGTGTTGCCGCCTTTGCCATCTTTAACAGTAAAAGCGAGGTAAAGAATTTTACAGGATGTAATTTTTTTTATAGTGACAGTACACTGTGCTTGGGTTTACAATAATATTGTCCAAAATTAAACAGACAAAAGGAGGATAAATTATGAAAAAATCACAGAAGCTTCTTGCGATCGGACTCGCGGCAATCATGACGATCTCTCTTGCGGCATGCGGCGGCAGCGATAACAAGGAGTCGACAACAGCGGGCACGAAGGAGTCGACGACAGCAGGAACTACGGCAGCCACAACCAAGGCGGACGAGTCCGCAACAGAGCCGACGACAGAAGAGGCGGCGGAAAAGCCGTATGAAGGAATGACGATGACCGTATTCTCGGATCTGGATCTGAGTGCGGGCGGTAATGAGGATTCCTGGTACTGGGCAGCTCTGGTTCATCATGCTCTGGATGAGTGGTGTGAGGAGAACGGTGCGACCTGGGAGCAGATGAATTCGAGAGACCTTAACGTATTAATGGCGGCGATTGCGTCAGGAAGATCTCCGGAATTATATTACAGCTATCAGCACTGGCCGCAGCTTGCGAACCTCGGGTTGGTAGAATCGATTACCGATTACTACGATGAGCTGGCCGAGAAGTACGGCAATTTCTATCTTGATCTGATGGAGTACAAGGGAGATTACTATGGAGTCAACCTTCCCTGGAACGAAGTAACGATGATTATGTATGACAGAACCGTATTCGAAGAGCTCGGAGTGAAGACTCCCAAGGAGTATTTTCTGGAAGGCAACTGGACCTTCGAGACCTGGGCGAATGTAGCACAGGAAGTTACGAAGGATCTGGACGGCGATGGCGTGAACGATTACGTCGGTGCTTCGACCGGTCAGGTGGCGAGTGCGATGTGTCCGCCTCTTGTACAGCAGGACGATGGAACCCTGACATCCCTTGCGGATGGGGAGAGATGGTACGACATGGCTCAGATCCTGTATAATGGAGTATCGGTTCATAAGTCCATGGTCGCAAAGAATTATGTCAACCCGAAGCAGTATGACGAAGGATATGTGGTAATGGGAATCTCACCGGTTGACATCTGGGAAGCCGGAACTACGATGAGTATGCTGTATACAGATAATCAGGGACATGTGATCGAGACCGTTCCGACTCCGATGTGGAAAGAGGACGACCCGGACTACTTCAGCAAGGTTAACTTCTTCCAGTTCGCCATTCCGAAGGGAACCGTAAGCTTGGACGCATCCGTATCCCTGATGGATTACATCTTGGAGGCAGGCTGTGCGATGGAGATGCAGCCCTCCGGTCTGACCAACTATGAGTTTACCGGACTTCGCGGAACGACCGAAGAGAGCAAGGCATATATCGAGTACAGGAAAGAGAAGTACGATACCACGATGGCGGAGATGAAGGCAATACCCGAATACGACGCAGAGTATCAGCAGGCGGTTCTTGATTGGATTGATCAGTATCCTCGCTTAACTGACCAGACTTATACGGATGTGACTTATAATGTAACAATGCAGGGGGAGTCGGTATTCTATTCTTCGCCCGCAGCAACTGCGATTCCGACTTTCAGCGAGGCGGTAAAAGCACAGTGCGAGAAGTATAATGCTACCTATATCTTTAATTAATCGTTCGCTTGGATGGAACGGGCTTTTCTTGCAAAGCCCGTTCCATAATTTAAGGTCCCTGATTCTTGAAAGTGAAAAAAAGAATCAGGGGGCGGAAGACAACGCAGAATGGAGGAAAGCATGAAGAGTTCCGGAATACGGTTGATGCGTATTTTAGCAATATTACTTTGTGTGTGTCTGGCCGCACCGGTACCAGTACAGGCCGAAGATGCACAGTCTGCGAAGCAGGGACAGACAGAAGCAGCGATGTCCGTGACATCGAACAGGAGTGACAGAATTGCTTATTACTATTATATCCGGGAGTATTCCGACGCGGCAAAGCCAAGGGAAACGATTGAGGTGAAGTTAGAACCGGTTGAAGAATATTCGAACGCGGCCAGTCCTTATCAGAATCTGGAGGGCTCGGAAAAAGGACTTCGTATCGGAGATGAGGAAGGGCAGGTCACCTTTCGGGCAGAGATACCCGAGAGCGGTTTGTATAATATCGCGCTGACCTATCTTGCTCTGGCAGAAAGCAGCGCGGCGCTTACCGTCGGCATCCTGATTGATCAGGAGCTTCCCTATGCGGAAGCATATACCTGTCCGCTGAGCCGGACCTTCCTGAATGGGGGAATTCGGCAGGACGAAGAAGGCAATGATGTCCGGCCGAACTTTTGGCAGGCTCAGGTGTGGCAGACCGAGTACCTGTCGGATCAGACCGGAGTGAATGGAGAATTGTATTTTTATCTGGAGAAAGGGGAACATCTGATTACTCTTGTAACGGACGGCGTTCCTTTCCTGCTTGAGAGTATGACCATTGGGCAGAAGCCCACTATCTTATCTTATGAGGATTACATATCTCTTCACAGACAAAAAGGACATAGTGCTACGGAAGGAATTATCCGAAAGGTTCAGGCGGAACAGGTTAGTTCGCAGTCCAGCTCCATGTTATGGCCAATCTCGGACAGAACCAGTCCGTTAACCGAACCATTTGATTATAGTTTGACCAAATTGAATACAGTGGGCGGCAGTCAGTGGAAGACACCGGGACAGTGGATTAGCTGGGAGGTCGAAGTTCCGGAAGATGGATTTTATCATATCGGGATCAAATACAGACAGAATTATCTGGAAGGCCTGTATTCTTCCCGCCGCATTTTAATAGATGGAGAGGTTCCGTTCGCGGAATTTGAACGTGTTCGCTTCGACTATGACAGCGAATGGCAGATGAAGACGCTGGGCAATGAATATGGAGAACCCTACAGCATCTATCTGACAGCCGGGACACACACGCTGACGATGGAGAATGTAATCGGAGATTTGGATACGACGCTGGATGTTCTTCAGACAGCGATATCCAATCTGAATGAGTTGTATATCTCGATTGTTATGGTCACGGGCACGGATCCGGATCCGTATCGGGATTATTATATCAGAAGAACGTTCCCGGAGCTTGCTGATGAACTGACCAAGAATGCGAATATGCTGTTTGCAGAAGCGGAGCGGCTGGTTGAGCTGGTCGGCGAGAAGGGAAGTGAATCGGCATTCCTTGAAAATATCGCATATGATCTGCTTACCTATGCGAAAGATGTGGAAGGGTTCACATATGAGGGGTGGATTTCCAATTTAAAGACAAATATTACCAGTTTGAGCAATAAAGTATCGGAGCTTGGCGAGCAGGCGTTGGATATCGACTATTTTGTGATTGAATCCCCGGATATCGAGCTGCCGGATGTAACACCGAGTTTTTGGCAGTGGGTCAAGTATCATGTGGGGCTTTTTGTATCCAGCTTTACCACGACAAAGCAAGAGGAAGAAATGGAAGAAAGAACGGTCAGAGTCTGGATGACAGGAGGCAATGAGCAATATCAGATTATGAAGGATATGATTGCGGATATGTTCACCCCTGAGACCGGAATTACGGTTGACCTGGAATTAAGCTCGGGAAGCCTGGTTCAGGCGTCCGTATCCGGAATCGGTCCGGATGTATCAATCGGCGTGGACGCGGATACGGTCGTGAATCTGGCTCTGCGAGGCGCACTGCAGGATGTCTCAGGGCTTCCGGGCTTTGAAGAATTGCAGTCGGAATTTATTGAGGGATCGTTTGTACCGTTTATGTTGGAAGGAAAGACCTACGGAGTTCCCAATACGAATGCATTCACCATGATGTTCGTACGGACGGATATCTTCGAGGATCTGGGACTTTCCATTCCGACTACGTGGGATGAAATGCGGGCGGTCGTGCGGGTACTGCAGCGCAATAACATGGAGGCGGCTGTAGATCCGGGCTTTGCAACGCTTCTGTATCAGAATGGCGGAAGCTATTTTGACGAAGGACTGACGAAGGTTCTGTTCACCGAAGAGATCGCGATAGACGCATTTACGCAGGTTACAGAGAACTATACCAAATATGGCTATCCGCTCACCTATGATTTTGCCAACCGCTTCCGAACCGGTGAGATGCCGGTTGGACTTGCAGAATACACGTTATATAATACGCTGCAGTTTACAGCCCCGGAGTTGAACGGGCTTTGGGAAATGGTTCCGATGCCGGGCACGGTCAGAGAGGACGGAACCGTTGATTATACACAGGTAGAGCAGAACGGTACCGGAACCGTGCTTCTGGATATCAATGATAACGTGGAAGCGGGTTGGGAGTTCATGCGCTGGTGGTGCGGTGCAGAGGCACAGGCGCGGTATGCGAAGGATCTGGAAGCAGCCCTTGGAACTGTCAGCAGATACACGCCGGTGAATCTAAAGGCGTTCAAGGAGATCGACTGGTCCGCGAAGGAGCAGCAGCAGCTGTTAAAGCAGGCGGAAAGCCTGGTATATATGCCGAATGTTCCGGGAGGCTACTATATCGCACGCGGTATCAATAATGCGTTTCGTTCGGTCCTTTATGACGGAGCGAATGTAAGAAAGATACTTACGAACTGGACTACGAAGATTAACGAAGAGATTGCAAGAAAACGCGCGGAGTTCCAGCTGAATAATTGATGCAGAGGATGGGTGCGGGCAGGGGAATCGCGGCCTGACGGGACCGATCCCCTGCTGATAAAAAAGATTTTTCTAATGACAGAAATGGAGATCATATATGGAAAAGGCGTTACCTATTGATAAAAAACGTTATAAAAAGCCCCTCTGGCAGCGGATATGGGCTGCGAAGGCCAGCTACATAATGATTGGCCCGTTCATGATATTATTCATTCTGTTCTCGGTCATCCCGGTCGGCGCAGCAATTGTTCTGAGTTTTACCGATTTTAATATGCTGCAGACCCCGAATTTTGTGGGACTGAATAATTATCGGTCCCTGTTCATGAACGATGACGTGTTCATGACGGTGGTGAAGAATACACTGGTATTGGCGTTCATTACAGGACCGCTCAGCTATATGCTCTGCTTTGGCTTTGCGTGGCTGATCAATGAGCTGCCGGGAAAGCTTCGCGCGTTCATGACCATGGTGTTCTATGTGCCTTCCATCTCGGGCGGTCTGATGTTCATCTGGACCTACATCTTCTCAGGGGACCGCTACGGTGTTCTGAATGGTCTGCTGATGGAGCTTGGAATCCTGGATGAGGCGATCCAGTGGACGACGGATACGGACTATATGTTGATTATCTGTATTATCGTTGAGATCTGGGGAAGCTTAGGCACCAGCTTCCTCGCCTTCATGGCGGGCTTTAAGACGGTGGATGAGGACCTTTATGAGGCGGCGGCCATTGATGGGGTCAGGAACCGGTTCCAGGAGGTATGGCATGTGACACTGCCGCAGATGAAGCCGCAGCTGATGTTCGGCGCAGTCATGCAGATTGCGACCGCATTCGCGGTAGGAAGCGTCGAGCAGGCGCTGACCGGTTTCCCCTCCACGGATTACGCGACCCATACGGTTATGCTGCATATCAACGATTACGGCAATATCCGTTACGAGCTTGGGTACGCGTGTGCGATATCCACTGTGCTGTTGGTATTCATGCAGATTACGAACAAAGTGATTACCAGGGTATTAAAGGAAGATTAGGAGGATTTTTATGGCACATCATGTACGAATCGGAGGCAAACTGAATCGTTCCCATGGCGGCAATGCGGTCATCTTTATCCTGCTGATCGTCGTTGGGATATTCATGGCGCTTCCCATGTATTATAATATCATTACATCATTTAAGCCGGCATCCGAGATGTTTATCTTCCCGCCGAGATTCTATGTGACAGAACCGACGATACGCAATTACCGGATGATGATGCAGCTGATGATGAATCTGGAGGTTCCGTTCACAAGGTATCTGTTCAACAGCCTGTTTGTTGCGCTCCTGTCCACGTTCCTCGGCTCCCTGATTGGAGCAGTGGCGGCGTATCCGTTTGCGAAGAAGGAATTTCCGGGCAAAAAGTTTTTCTGGCAGCTGATTATGATTACGCTTCTGTTCACGGGCGGTGTTACCTCGCTTCCGACCTATATCGTAAAGGCGAAGCTTGGGCTGATTAACTCCTACGCGTCGATGATCGTACCGAGCCTTGCGACAACGCTGCATCTGTTCCTGATGAGACAGTTCATGCTGCAGATTCCGGATTCTCTTTTAGAGGCGGCAAGAATCGACGGAGCGAGTGAATTCAGAACCTTTATGACGGTCGTGCTGCCGAATATTAAGCCGGCGTGGACGACGGTGCTGGTACTTAAGTTCATCAGTCTTTGGAATACCGGTTCTGTGGACATCTATGACGAGCAGCTGAAGCTGCTGCCGACCGCGTTAAGCCAGATGGCGACGGGAACGATATCCCGTCAGGGAGCGACCGCGGCCGCGACAGTGGTGATGATGCTGCCGCCGATTGTCAGCTTCTTTGTAACACAGAGTAAGATGCTCCAGACAATGGCGCATTCTGGGATCAAGGGATAAGAGTGAAAAGAATGGAGAGAATTATGAGACGATTGTTTGCATTACTGCTCGGGATAAGTCTCCTGGCAGGACTGGGGCAGCCGGCGAATGCACAGGCTGCGCAGATCGACAAAGCATACACGTATAATGAAGACGACAAGGCGGTTCCTTCTCCGAATTCCTATCAGTTCAAGACGATTATCAACGCGCAGTCCCTGGGAATTGACAGCTTTTCAAGCGCCCAGGATCTGTTCGTGGATTCGCAGGATCAGATCTATCTTCTGGATTCCGGTAAGAAACGAGTCATCTGGATTGATGAGAATTATGAGCTGGTACATATCATTGACTCCTTTACCTGGAAGGATGAGCCACTGACACTGGCGGACGGCGCACAGGGAATTTTTTATCGGGAGGCAACACAAAGCCTTTATATCGCGGATACGAACAACAATAGAATTATCGTCTGTGACCGGACGGGAGCGGTATCCCAGGTCTATACCAAGCCGGAAACCGCCCTGTTGGACAATGGACTGCCTTACGCTCCGACCAAACTGGTTGTGGATGAGCTGGGGCTGATGTACGTACTGACGCTGAATGTGAACACGGGCGCGCTGATGATTGACAGCGAGAATCAATTCTTAGGCTTCTATGGTGTGAATGCCATTAAGGAAACCCTGGAGCTTAAGATAGAACATATGTGGAGAAGCATTATGAATACCACGCAGAATAGTCAGTCCGAGGTAAGCTTTCAGCCGACGGAGCTTGCGAATCTGTACTGGTCCGATGATTTCTTCATCTACGCGGTATCGCCAGTGACGGATACGGTCGAGTCGCCGGTTGTCAAGCTGAATCCGGTCGGCGAAAATGTTCTGGATGGCACCGAGTTCGGCGACAGTCCGGACGAAGAATATGAGGATGTTCCTATCTTTACGGATATTACGGCGGATGCAGGCGGCGTCTTCACAGTACTGGATCTGACAAGCGGAAAGATCTATCAGTATGATGAGGAATGTACGCTGATGACGGTATTCGGCGGGCTTGGTTATCAAAAGGGACTGTATCAGCTCCCGGTTGCCATCGAAAGCAACAGCGGAGGGGACATCCTGGTGCTGGATGCCAAAAAGAACACGATTACGGTAATGGAGCAGACGTATTATGGGGAGAAGATTCGCGAGGCGCTGTTTTTGTATAACGACGGCTTATATGAGGAGGCGCTGGAGTGCTGGTTTGAGATTCTGCGAATGAACGCGAACTATTCGCTGGCTTACGTCGGAATCGCCGAGGCTTATCTGAGCATGGGAGAATACAGGCTTGCGATGGACTATTTCTATCAGGGAGGCGATAAGGATGGTTACTCGGAGGCCAAGACGGCCATGTGGAGAGAAGTGCTTCGGAATAGCTTTGCGTTCGTCGCGGCTGTTGTCGTTGTGATTATGCTGCTCATCCTTTGCTACGACGGAATTAAAAAATACAGTAAGCTAACAGTGCAGACACTGAAAAAGAAGCGGAAAGGAGTAGAATCATGAAACGAAGCGGATTCCAGATGATGAGTCCCTATGTGTATCCATTTTACATTATGACTCATCCTAAAGATGGTTTTCAGGAAATGAAAATGAATAAAAAGAGTTCCCTTTCTGTTACGATTTTAATCATCTGCGCCTATACGCTCGTCGATATGCTGTATCGGAAGATGGTGGATTATGACCTTAACATCTATGATGCAAAAGAGGTCAGCGCGGTGCGTGTGATGGTGATTACAGTGGCAACCTTCTTTGTGATAACTGCGGCAAACTGGTGCTGGTGCACGTTGCTTGACGGAAAAGGAAAATATCAGGAGATCTTTTACGTTGTGGCCTGCTCGATGCTTCCGACTCTGATGATGAATGTGATTACCATTGTATTGAGCTACTTTTTTGCGGCAGCGGATCTGATATTTCTTCAGTATCTGGCTATCGTGGCAAAGGCGTGGACACTGCTGCTGATGGGGGTGGGGCTGGCTGAGATTCACGATTATTCTGCGAAGAAGACCCTGTTTTCGATGTTTTTGACGGTGGTGGGAATCGTGATTATCTTATTTTTGGCCATGCTGCTCATGTCCCTGTTCCAGCAGCTGTACCTCTTTGTCGTGACGGTTGTGCTGGAATTAAAATATCTATAGGAGGGCGGGCGGATGAACAGATTAAAAAAGCTGTGGCAGGCATACTACAAGAATAAAAAGAGAATCGGCACCGCTGTCAGCGTCACATTAACCGCTTTGTTCTTCGTTGGAATTGGATACCTGTGTATCAGCATCTGGCTTTCCGACAGAGCGGATGCGGACAATATAACAGAGCGGATTACCCAGTCGCCGCTTACAGCGGACCGGAATCGGGATTACGGAGAGGCCGGGCTTCGGGTGGTGGCAGAGAATGATACGATGCGCCTGTATGCGGATACGACAAACGGAGAGATTGCGTGGGAGAACAAGCTGACCGGATATACGGTATATTCGAATCCGCAGGACCGGGCGGAGGACACATACGTGATCCAGAAGCCAAGGCTGGAATCGCAGCTGATGATAACCTATCTTTCTCTGAAGTTAGAGGATGTCGGAACCGGAGAGTTGGGCAGAGAGACGCTTGAGTTAACTGCCAATAGTGCCCAGGCCTGCGTAAGCCTTGGTGGGCTGAATTATGAATTGATTGAGAACGGAATTCGATTTGTCTATGAGTTTCCCAACCTGGCGTTCCGGATTCCGGTGCAATATACCCTTAGCGGGAATTATCTGGCCGTTGAAATTCTGAACAGTGAGATTGAAGAGCTTTGGCCGGATCGCTATCTGCTGCTGGAGGTAGAGCTTCTTCCCTTCTTTGGAGCCGGAGGCATTGAGGATGAGGGATATGCCTTCGTTCCTGACGGATCGGGAGCCCTGATGTACTACAATAACGGGAAGCAGACTTCTATGCAGTACGCTGAGACCATATACGGGAGGGATGCCGTTGTCCCGGAAGAAACCGCTCCCTATGCGGTGGAGCAGATTGCCATGCCGGTGTTCGGTTTAAAGACGAATGAAAGCGCATTGTTTGCAATTATCACATCGGGAGAAGCACTTGGGCAGATTAATGCGGTTCCGTCTAAAAAGATCAGTGGGTATAATCAGGCGTATTCCACGATGAAATATCGGGATTCGGATATTACCGGAGGCAGCTACAGCAAGACACTGGATATATATACGGATCCGTTTTCCGAGGAACCCTACCGGATAGAATACTATATGCTGGAAGACGAAGAGGCAGATTATTCCGGTATGGCGCGTCTGTATCGAAGCTGGCTGATCGAAAATGGCAGACTGAACGATTCGGAGCTCACAAAGGAACCCTATTTCATGGTAAATCTGTATGGAGCAATCAGCGTTGAAAAATATGTAATGGGTATTAAGAAGCCGGTGATAACGGCGCTGACCACCTATCAGGATGTGATTGATATTGTAAAGCAATTGAAGGAGAACGGGATCGATCACATCATGATAAATTACATCGGAGCGATGAAGGGCGGACTTGACACGAAGGTGATGGATTCCTTTCAGGTTGAGCCGGAGCTCGGAAGTAAGAAAGATTTCGAGCGGATGCTCGAATATCTGGAGCAGGAGCAGGTTGTATTATTTGTGGAAGAAGATCCGATTAACCTGCATGAGAACGGTAATGGCTATCAGAAGAACAGAGACTCCATCATGACGTTCTGGGAAAAGTACGCATATCAGTATTATTATAGTCTGAATCTTGGAAAAATGGATCCTCTTACAAGATGGACCCTGCTTAAGCCCAATCGAGCGGCGGACGCTGCCAACGCCTACTTTGCATCGGCCGGGAAGAACGGACTGACGGGCTATTCGGCGGCAGAGCTTGGACAGCTTTTGTATTCCGATTACGACGAGAAGAACCCTGTCTATCGGGAGGAGAGCCTTTCCGTATGGGAGAGCATCCTAAAATCCGCGGCGGAGAACTTTGAGTATGTGATGGTGGAGGGAGAGAACGCTTATGTGCTCCCGTATGTGGATGTCGTTCGGGATGTCGCGATTGATTTCAGTAATTACGATGTGCTGGATGAGAGTGTTCCTTTTTATCAGATGGTCGTAAAGGGAAGTGTGGTAATGGGAGCCTCATCTCTGAATCTCAGCGGAGATTATCATTATCGGTTCCTGAAGGCGTTAGAGACCGGGTGCAGCTTAAGCTATACCTGGATTGCCGGTGATGTGACTCAGTTCGTTGACACGGTATATAATGATATGATGTCCACGAGCTTTGACTATTGGCTGGAGGTTGCGGCCGGGCAGTACACATCCGCAAAGGAACTGCTGGAACAGACATCGGATAGTGCTATTATGAGCCACAGAAAGCTTGCAGATAATGTGTTTGAGACGACTTATGAGAACGGAATCAGGGTTTATGTCAATTATTCGGAAGAGGATTACCAGTATGGAGAGCTTCTGATTCCGGCAAGAGGGTATGCGTCGGAAGGCTTCTGACGCAGTTCGCCCCGCCGGAGCGTCAAGGGTAGTGTAAAGTAGCCTATGAAAAACCGGAGCTGAAAAAAATGGCTCCACTGGAACCTTGAAAATTGCAGATACGATTATTTTTGGCAGCGTCCGCCACCCTTGACAGCACACAAAAGAAATGCTCTGAAGTCGTTAC
>JAGAPO010000084.1 GCA_017623215.1 Lachnospiraceae bacterium
AATTTTTTTCTGATTCGTTCCTGTTCTCTGCTCATTTGTATTCCTCTACGATAAAGTTTTTCTTTTATTTTACCTTATCGCAAAGAAATTAGCTCATATCAACTGCATTTAGTGCGAATTATTTTTACCTTTCAGAGCTGGAGCGTCATAATTAAATTTGACAAACCTTATATTTCGTGCTATACTTGGCAATATTAGATAACAGTCAAATGTGTGGAAGGGAAGAGTAAGCACAGGAGTTCCAACAGAGAATCCCGTATCCGCGGCGGAAGCAGGTATCTTCATCTCAGGGAAGAAGAGACAGCTGCGCCGAACTGTCACGGTATCTGAGCGAAGAAGGATCAGAGGGCATGGCAGCGCGGGGGCTGAGAGCGGGAGAGGAGCAGAGCGTGCCGAACATGGTCCTGGAGCGGTGCGGATGAGCCGGATGATTCCGGGTTAAGACGCAACGGGCGCACCCGTTACAGTGCCTGGCTGTGGAATGCGCAGCCGATGAGAGATATGCCGTGAGGCATGTGTGAATTAAAGTGGTACCGCGGAAGTCAGGCTTTCGCCTTTAATCAGGAGATTAGGGGCGGAAGCTTTTTTGTTTCACGGAAAAGAAAGGAGTGCAAATATATGTGTGACAAATGCAGGAAGCCGTATTACATTACAACGGCAATCGCGTATACGTCGGGCAAGCCGCATATCGGAAATACCTACGAGATCGTGCTGGCAGACAGTATCGCAAGATTTAAGAGGCTGGAAGGCTATGATGTCTTCTTCCAGACCGGAACCGACGAGCACGGACAGAAGATTGAGACCAAGGCGGCAGAGGCCGGAGTCTCGCCAAAGGAATTCGTTGATAACGTAGCCGGTCAGATCAAGACCATCTGGGATCTGATGAACGCTTCGTATGATAAGTTTATCCGTACGACGGACGAGGATCATGAGAAGCAGGTGCAGAAGATTTTCAAGAAGCTGTACGATCAGGGGGACATTTATAAGGGATATTACGAAGGAATGTACTGCACGCCCTGCGAGTCCTTCTTTACTCCTTCCCAGCTGGTGGACGGCAAGTGTCCGGACTGCGGCAGAGAGTGCCAGCCGGCAAAGGAAGAGGCGTATTTCTTAAAGCTCAGCAATTATACACAGAGACTGATTGACCATATTAATACGCATCCGGAGTTCATTCAGCCCGAGTCCAGAAAGAACGAGATGATGAACAACTTCCTGCTTCCGGGTCTGCAGGATCTGTGTGTATCCAGAACCTCTTTCAAGTGGGGCATTCCGGTAACCTTTGATGATAAGCATGTCATCTACGTGTGGATTGACGCGTTAAGCAACTACATCACGGGTCTTGGTTACGATGTGGACGGCAATCACGGAGAGAACTTTAAGAAATACTGGCCTGCCAATCTGCACCTGATCGGTAAGGATATTCTTCGTTTCCACACAATCTACTGGCCGATCATGCTGATGGCGCTTGATCTGCCGCTTCCGAAGCAGGTATTCGGCCACCCGTGGCTCTTACAGGCTGACCCGAAGAAGGCGGACGGAGAAGGCGTTAAGATGAGCAAGTCCAGAGGAAATGTGCTGTATGCGGATGATCTGGTAGATTTCTTCGGTGTGGACGCGGTTCGTTATTTCGTGCTGCATGAGATGCCGTTCGACAATGACGGTGTGATCAACTGGGAGCTGTTGGTTGAGCGTCTGAACTCCGACCTGGCAAATACCCTGGGCAACCTGGTGAACCGTACGATTTCGATGACCAACAAGTATTTCGGCGGAACGGTTGCGGCAACGGGCGTATGCGAGCCGGTGGATGAGGAACTGAAGGCTCTTGCGCTTGAGACCCCGAAGAAGGTTGTCGCAAAGATGGCGGATCTGCGCGTTGCGGACGCAATCACCGAGATCTTTGCTCTGTTCAAGAGATGCAACAAATATATTGATGAGACGATGCCCTGGGCACTTGCCAAGGATGAGGCGAAGAAGGATCGCTTAAGCGAGGTTCTGTATAACCTGACCGAGAGCATCTGTATCGGAGCAAGCCTGCTCGCTCCGTTCATGCCTGAGACCAGTGAGAAGATTCTCGCTCAGCTGAACGCGTCTGCAAGAACCATCGACGAGCTGGATGCTTATGGCAAATATGTATCCGGAACAAAAGTAACGGAGAAGCCGGAGATTTTATTTGCGAGACTGGATATGAAGGAGGTTCTGGCCAAGGTGGAAGAAAAGTTGGGTAAGCCTGTCGAGAAGACCGAAGAAGCAAAGAACGCGGAGAACGGAACAGAGACAACCGCTGATGCATCTGCGGAAGGCACGTCCGATGCGGAGGCGAAGGCTGACGTGATAGATATTCCGGCAAAGGAAGAGATCACCTATGATGATTTCGCAAAGCTCCAGTTCCAGGTTGGCGAGATTATCGCGTGCGAGGAAGTGAAGAAGTCCAAGAAGCTCCTCTGTTCGCAGGTTAAGATCGGAAGCCAGGTAAAGCAGATTGTATCCGGTATTAAGGCTCACTACACACCGGAGCAGATGGTCGGCAAGAAGGTTATGGTTGTTGTGAACCTAAAGCCCGCGAAGCTGGCCGGAATTCTGTCCGAGGGTATGCTGCTGTGCGCGGAGGACGCGGAAGGCAACCTGTCGTTGATGGTTCCTGAGAAGGAGATGCCGGCGGGAGCGGAGATTTGCTGATAGATGCGGGTGATACCGCAGATTGAGAGATAAAAATAAGGGGCGATTCAGTGTGCTGCTGAATCGCCCCTTTCATGTATCAAATCATTTATTTTGCCGAGCCATTCTCGCTGGCTGCAGCCATTTTCTGCGCGTATTCATGACGGGCGCTCGTCTTGCCCTCCGGTGAGATTTCTCCTGCCTTGCTAAGCGAAATCTTCGTAAGGAAGGGACCGATAATCTCATACACAAGAACAGCAAACAGCGTGATATTGGTAATGAGATCCCCGCCCGGAATTCCAAGAACCGGGTCAGATGCTTTGGTTGCCATACCAAGTGCAACACCGGCCTGAGGAAGCAGCGTAATTCCAAGATACTTCACAATATTCGGTTCGCATTTCATCAGCTTGGAACTGATGAACGCGCCGAAGTACTTGCCGAAGGATCTTGCAAGAATATATGCAACACCGATCAGGACAAGTATCCAGTTGGAAAATACACCGAGGTTAAGCTCCGCACCGCTCAGAACGAAGAACAGGATGAACAAAGGGGCGGTCCAGCGATCCACACGATCCATCAGTTCCTCGGAAAAGTCGCAGATATTGCAGAATATCGTGCCGAGCATCATGCAGGCGAGCAGGGAGGAAAATGCGATGTGAAGGCCGCCGATGTGGAAGGTCAGAGAAGAAATACCGACCGTCAGCATAACGAACGCAACCGATACCGCAAGTCGTTTGGAGCGGGAGTGGAAAAAGCGCTCCATAAAGTGAAAGAGCAAGCCCATGACAGTTCCGAGTAAGAGGGAAAGAATCACCTCGCAGATCGGTTCCAGTACAACCGAGAGAACGCTTACATTACCGGAACCCAGCGATCGTGCAACACCGAAGGACACAGCGAACAGAACCAGTCCAACCGCGTCATCCAGAGCGACAATCGGGAGTAGAATCGTAGTAAGCGGGCCTTTTGCCTTATATTGCTTTACGACCATCAGGGTAGCAGCCGGCGCAGTTGCTGCGGCAATTGCACCAAGTACGATCGCGATCGGAAGCGGGAGAAGATCGGGGATAACAAAATGAAGCCCGATCAGAACGATATCGACAAGAAGCGTTGTGAACACCGCCTGAAGAACACCGATGACGGCGGCCTGTTTTCCGATCTGTCTTAACTGTGTCAGTCGGAACTCATTGCCGATTGCAAACGCAATGAATCCAAGTGCAAGATCGCAAAGGATAGAAAGACTCTCCACCTGTTCCAGAGAGGAAAATCCGAGACCCTCGATCCGGAAGGAACCGAGGACAAAAGGTCCGATCAGGATGCCTGCTACCAGATATGCGGTAACGGCGGGAAGATGAACAAGCTTTGCCAGTCTTGATAACAGAAGACCTGCAATCAGGGCAACCGATAAGAGAATTAATATTGTTGCGGTACTCATAAGAAATACTCCTTTTCATGTAATAGCATCAACCAGAGTTTGATGGGAATACGGTTGATTTGACCAATTGCTAACTATACCACGTTCCTTTGGGGAAGTCAAACTCTTTTTGCAGGACATTTCCAGAAATTACTGAAAATTCCCAAAATGGAAGAATATGTGTTGACAATCCTATATGAGTCAGTTATAATAGAACACGCAGCAATTGTAATCTGGCAAATACAAAAGAAAGGGAGGTAAAACCATGAGCTTTAGATTTTCACTACTTGCAGCAGAATCCGGCAACAATAATTTCATCGTTTCATGTACGGTTACCTCTGGAATTTGTCATTTAACAAAGAGCTTTTGAATCAGAACTGCATGGTTGAATCCGAATTGCAGGAAAAGTTTTTGTTCGATGTATCCGTGGTATCCTGCCACGGTATTTTTTTGTCTTAAAAGCCGTACCTTCCTGTGTGGTACGCGCTGTCGCAAGCATCCGATCGTGCGCAGTATATCCGCAAAATTTCAGAGGAAACAAAAAAAGGGAGGTTAGAGGTGGAAAAGAAATCTCAAAAAGAAAAGAAGAAAAAGCTGCCTTTTAAAAGAACTCTGTCCAATAATTTGTTCGCTCTGCGCGCAATCTGGACGGCTTCACCGATTTATCTGACGGTATATCTTGGGTCATCACTGGTATATGGGGTGCTTGATTTCCTTTCGGAAGGCTACCTGCTCAGAAAGATTGTGAACGGGGTAGAAGGCGGCGAGGAGATTGCCGGGATGATCCGGTATGTTGTAATACTTGGGGGAGTCAGCATTCTTGTCTACAGTGCGCTGAACTGGTTTTGGAATGTGATATCCCCGGTGATGCAGAGAAGAATTGCCGCATACATAGAAAAGCTGCTGTTTCGCAAGGCAGCCGAGGTGGAGCTCGCCTGCTACGAGACACCGTCCTTTTATGATAAATATGTAAAGGCGATGGACGAAGCATATGAACGCATGATCAAAGTCATGCGGACCCTGGACAATCTGATTGCGAGAACGGTTGCGTTATTTGCGAATTCGCTGCTGCTGTTTGTCATTGATCCCTGGTTAATTCTGTTCGGATTATTCCCGCTGCTGCTTGGCTTCTTCAAACGTCTGGAGAACATCGCAGGCCACGACATGGAAACCGAAAAAAAGCCGATCAATCGCCGGGCGAATTATGTCCGCCGCACCTTTTATCTGGGGGAGTACGCGAAGGAAATGCGAATCGGTGGGATGTACGAGAATATGCTTCGGGATCTCAGGGAGACCTTTACGGAGTTTCGGCGTTTCATCCGAAAATACGGAACCCGAAAAGCAATCTATGGTTATATTCAGAGTGTCGGACTGGAAGTGGTCACGATTCTGGGAGCTACGTTTTACTCGGTCTGGAGCGCGATGTGTATCGGAAGTGAGAACGGCGGAATGCACATCGGGGACTGCATTGTTGTTCTCGGGTCGATTGGAACGATATCCTACTGCCTGAATAATCTGGTTCAGAATTTCGCCGAGTTTGGAGAGCATGCGCTGTTCCTGGAGGATGTGCGGTTCTTCCTGGATTATAATCCGACGATGGCGGACGGAAAGGAAGCCGCACCGGAAGGCGGCGGGAAACTGGAAGTGCGACACCTTAGTTTCCGCTATGAAGGCAGTGAGAGCGATACCTTAAAAGATATCAGCTTCACCCTGCATCAGGGTGAGCGGATTGCGCTGGTGGGAAGCAACGGTTCGGGAAAGACAACGTTGGTGAAAGTACTGCTCCGCCTGTATGATCCCGCAGAAGGCGAGATCTTGCTTGGAGGAAAGAACATTAAGGAGATGACACTTGCCTCGTACCGGAATGGGTTCAGTACTGTCTTTCAGGACTTCAAGATCTTTTCCATGAGCGTGAAGGACAATGTTCTGCTGCGCCCCGGACGGGACGGAGATGACGAGCTGGTGGAATATGCGCTGAAGGAGAGCGGCGCGGATGAAAAGGTCGGGCGTCTGAAATCGGGAATTCATACGATTCTGACCCGCGAATTCGACGATAAGGGCGAGAACCTGTCCGTTGGGGAACAGCAGAAGCTTTCCCTTGCAAGAATATTTGCGGATCGCACGCCCTTTGTGATTCTCGATGAACCCTCAAGCGCCCTGGACCCGATTGCAGAATATAAGATGTTCGAAAATATGATGCGCGCAACGGTTGGCCGAAGTGTGATTTTCATTTCTCATCGGTTATCGTCCGCGGTGCTTGCAGACCGGGTTCTGCTGATGGACGGCGGCAGGCTTGCGGAATGCGGAACCCATGCCGAGCTGATGGCGCTGAATGGAAAATACGCCGCGATGTTTAAGCGGCAGGCAGAAAATTATCTTGGAAGCGAGGTGACGGAGCATGAGTAAACAACCAAGGCAGAAGCTGTCTTCGATTCTGAAGAATAATCTGTTCATGCTGAAAAAGGTTGCCAGATATACGCCGGATTACTTCTTTTGGATGATTGTCGAGGGAGTCGTATGGGGAACCATCAACTCGGCGTCCGGAGTATTCAGCTTTCATCTGCTGAACACGGTCGAAGAGGGAACGGACTTCCCGGCCGCGGCAGGAATGATTGGGCTGATGGCGCTGTTCTACATAGTTGTCTATGCCTTTGACAGATGGTATTGGCAGATACAGAATCCCCTGATGCGGCAGAAGCTGCATCTGAAGATGCACGAGGAGCTCTTTGTGAAAGCCAGATCACTCGATTTGTCCTGCTTTGATGATCCGGAGTTTTATAACGATTTCGTATGGGCCATGGATCAATCCGATAAGCGGGCGGTGGAAGTGTTGGAAGATACCGGGAAGCTGATTAATCGAATTGTCGCTTCCACGACGCTGGTTGGACTGTTGCTGACGGTGGATCCGGTGATCTCCGTCATCCTGTTTTCCTCATCCGCGATTACCATTGTCTGTAATCTGGTGGGGAACAAAATCAGTTTTCGCCACAGCAAGGAGACCAATCCGCTCTGGAGAAAGAAGGATTATATCAACCGCGTCTATCATCTGGCCGATTATGCCAAGGAGCTGCGCATCAGCCGCGCGGACGAGCTGCTGATGAAGGAGTATGATGAGAATACGGAGAAAATCATCGAAGTCGATGTAAAATACGGAAAAAAATATTTTCTCTTTTACGGACTTGGATGGAACGCACTCAGCACAGTGACCTTTTTTACAATATTGGTGTATATGATTGTTCTGTTGGATCGTGGAGAGCTTGCGATCGGAGGATTTGCCGCTGTTGTTACCGTTATATGGAAGATCCGCTGGATGCTGATTGATCTGATTGAACGTCTCACCAAATACCCCAAGCATTCTCTTTATATTGAGAAATACCTGGAGTTCCTGCGCTTTACACCTCGGATTCAGACGGGAAAGAGCGAGCTCCCTCCGTTTGAAAGCCTGGAATTCCGAAATGTCAGCTTCTCCTATGAGTTCTCCGCTCATCCGAAATATCAGTTCCACGAGGAGGATTATAAGGCTCCCGTCGGTGAGAACGGGAATCGGGAGGCGCTTCGGAATATTAATCTCACGATTCATGCCGGAGAAAAGATTGCGATTGTCGGGTATAACGGCGCCGGGAAGACCACGCTGATCAAGCTGATGATGCGTCTGTACGATCCGACTGAGGGCGAGATTTTGTACAATGGCGTTAATATTAAGGAGTATGATCCCGAGGCCTATCGAAAGGCCATCGGTACGGTATTTCAGGATTATAAGATATTTGCCACGACCGTTGCCGAGAATGTCATGAATGGGGCATATTGCGAGGAACGCGACGGCGGTACGGTAATCAATGCGCTGAATACCGCGGATTTTGCGGATAAGCTTGGCACGCTGAAAGAAGGAATTCACACACACCTGACGCGGGAATTCAATGATAACGGAACGAATCTGTCCGGAGGAGAGTCCCAGAAGGTCGCAATCGCCAGGGTATTTGCGAAAGACTATCCGATTATCATTATGGATGAGCCGTCAAGCGCCCTGGATCCAATGGCGGAATATAATCTGAATCAATCGATCCTGCATCATACGAATGATAAGACGGTAATATTTATTTCGCACCGCCTGTCTACGACGCGAATTGCGGATACGATCTATATGTTTGACACCGGACGTCTGATTGAAGAAGGAAGCCATTCCGAGCTGCTGGCGCGAAATGGCAAGTATGCGGAGATGTTCCGGCTGCAGTCGGAGAAGTATCAGGTCAGCTTATAAGAACACGACAAAAGAAGGGATGGCAGAACAAAAAGCTGCCATCCCTTTTGCATTGCATACCGCCAAGGCGGCTGCCTCCCAAACGCCCGATTCGGGCCGTTGTCTGCCCGTAACAACTACCGGTTCGAAGGTGCTGGCTGCCCGAATGGATCAGCGGTTCAGAATCAGCCTGGTCAACTCAACCGGATCCACAATCCTGCCGTCCTTATAGACGCGCATATTGCCGGAAGCGATCTCATCAATTAAGATCACCTCGCCGTTGTTATACCCGAACTCGAACTTGATATCCCACAGGTCAAGACCGATGGTCTTCAGATCGTCTGCAACGATCCTGGTAATCTTTAACGTCTGCTCCTTCATGCTTGCGAACATCTCGGGAGTCATGATTCCAAGCGCTGCAAGACCCTCGCAGGTTACCAGCGGATCGCCCTTCTCATCGTTCTTGAAGGTGCACTCAACATAGCCGCCCTCCAGAACGGTGCCATCGTTAATGTATTCGCCGTATCTGCGGATGAAGCTTCCGGTTGCAACCAGACGGCAGATAACCTCAAGGCCGTGGCCGAATACGGTTGCAGGAAGAACTTCCATGGTAGCATTCTCGATATCAGCCGCAACATAATGCGTCTTGATGCCGACTTCTTTCAAAAGTTCAAAATAATAGACAGAAGTCTGAAGATTCGCCTTTCCGATACCCTCAATGGTCAGTCCGACACTGTTCTCGCCGGGATCGAATACGCCGTCCTTGCCGGTGCAGTCGTCTTTGAACTTCAGCATAAC
Organism: Lachnospiraceae bacterium; assembly: GCA_017623215.1. Taxonomy (GTDB): domain Bacteria; phylum Bacillota; class Clostridia; order Lachnospirales; family Lachnospiraceae; genus Caccomorpha. The sequence continues at coordinate 9,102 of JAGAPO010000084.1, forward strand.
GTTGCCGTTGTCAAGGCTGTAGACATCCTTGGTCTTTCCTGTGTAAATCTTGTTCATAACAATACTCCTTTGTATGTGTCATTATATAGTGAAAAAGTGATACCCGACTATTATATCATAAAAATCTTACCGTGTCTTCAGTTTTGATAAATATTTCCAATGCATTTTGCGAAAATATCTCTGCGAATCGACTGTAAAATCAAGAGTAAGCGTTCTTCGGAAGGAAATCAAATATAGTTAAAAAAATGAAGGAATGTAAAAATATTAATATTGCTTGTAAAAATAGCGAGTAGTAATATAATAAATGAGGTACTGTGCTCTAAGCAAGAATAATTTCTAAGGACCAAGAACCGTCGGATGGCAAGGTCCTATTTGGCGGAACTCTTTGTTATCGGTAAAGTCGCATCTGTGCCCGGTTTCGCGGGTTATTGACAGAAAAGAGGTGTTCAAATGAGAAAAAGACATTTTAAATTGTCCAGACTATACAAAGGAAGCATATCGCGTCAAGTTATGATTATCTACCTTTCGCTTTCAATCATCATTATTACTATTATGACGATTGTGGCATCTTTATTTATTCCGGAGGTCTTTCTTAAGAATTATCTCGCTGCAACGAATAATTCCTTTGCTGCATCGGCGACCGTGCTGTCCGCAACCATGAATAATATTGATTTGTCGGTCTCGACTTTAATTAATTCGAAAGAGGGAGAGTTCTATACGTTATTATCAAAGAAATCGGACGACTACAAAGAAAGGGTGGAGAATTTCACTGCTGCCAAGAATCTGTTCCAGAATACGTTCAGTATGGCAGTGACGGATTCGAGAACCTGGTATCGTGCCGTGTTCTTTGTGGATAAGGAGATGGAATTGTATGATACCTGTTCCGATTATATCCGCTATCTCTCTTTGGGAGTGTCAGCCGGTTCCGCCGTATTCTTGAGCAACAGTGATTCCGTCGTAGAATATGACTGGTACCGGAATGCCAAGTGGAACGAATTCTACTGGTTTGCGGATGAGACGAACGGGCTGCTTTGCGGGGTGAAGCAATATATTGTCTCGACGCTGGATGCCACGCAGACCCGTGTCACCATGGAGGATGTGGGGGTGCTTTATGTAATGCTGGATCCGTCCGTCCTGGTGGAACAGATTCGTGCCTGTAACAATGGAACCCAGAATGCCGTGGTTACCTTCCGCTTTTCCGATTCCGATCTGCAGATTGGATCCCTTGCGGAGCGAACCTCGTATTACACCTATGAGACCAACCTGATATCCGGGGTGGATCTGATAGTGCAGATTCCAAAGTGGGATATGAACAAGATTTCCTTTACTTATATTTTTTATCTGATATTGCTGGCCGCCGGAATTATTTTAGGGGTATTGATTGTTGTTCGCTACATATCGGGCAGCCTGACGAGGCCGATCGTAGCGTTGTCCGGCCATATGAAGCGTACCCAGGTTCTGACTCCAATCTCGACCGGGGAGCTTCCGGATAACGAAATTAAGGAGATCTATAACAGCTATAATGAATTGCTTGTTCGTATTGCGGATCTGATTGTCGAAAAGGAGAATGAGGTCGAGAAGCGCAAGGAGCAGGAATTCGTTACCTATCAGCTGCAGATTAATCCGCATTTTATCTATAACACGCTGAATACGCTGTCCTGCAGCCTGATGCTGCGGGGGCAGAATGACATGGTGGAGGCGTTAAAGACGCTGTCGGACTATCTTCGGTATAATTACAGCAATCCCTGGGAGGAGGTTGCGATTGTGGAAGAGGTGCGGCAGCTTGAGAATTATATTCAGATTCAGAATCTGAAATATGGAGGAAGAATTATTCTGAAGACGGAGATCCCGGAGGCGCATAAGAATTACCGGATTAACAAGATGCTTCTTCAGCCTTTGGTTGAGAACGCGATTAACTATGAGCTTGGATTATACGACGAAGGACCCATGACCGTTAGAGTCTGCAGTACGCGTTCGGAGGATACCTTAAGCCTGTGCGTGGCGAATGATGTCGTCTGCGAGGATGTGGACAAGATCAATGACCACATAGCCGGGAAAATTAATATTTCCAGGCATTCCGGGGGACTGGGAACCCGCAATATTAACGACAGGCTGCGGCTGAAATATGGCGACGGGTACGGGCTGACCTACTATGTGACAGACACGGAGACCGTAGCTTGCCTGACGATCCCTGCCTTACTGTAAATCGGATTAAGAAAGAGAGTGTGTGAAAAATGTTAAAAGTATTAATTGTAGATGACGATCAGCTGACGTTAGATTGTCTGAAGAAATTTATTCATTGGGAGAATATCGGCTGTGAACTGGCGGACATGGCGCAGAACGGAGCGGTTGCCTATGACCTGGCGATCGAGAAGGATGTAGATGTGATTATATCGGACATTAAGATGCCGGTTGTGGACGGCGTGGAGCTGTGTCAGAAGCTTCGGGAGGGTAATCATAATGTGCAGATTATCTTCTTAAGCGCTTACAGCGATTTTCATACCGCGCAGCTTGCCATGCGCTACCATGTGACCGATTATATATTAAAGCCGCTGTCATTGGAGACGATAAGCAGCCTTGAGAATCTTCTGCTTCGGATTCGGAATGAACGCATGAAGCGCAACGATTATCTTTCCCTGATTAATTCCGCGGAATTTATGGAATACGCAAGGGTAGCGATGAAGGAGGAGAGCCTGTTGTTCTATACCTCCTTTTTTGAAGAGATCAAATGTGATAACGATGTGGACTTTAACACGGTCCGGCTTGTGTGCGCCCGTCTGCTGGATATGATCTATGACTTTGTCTACAGCGGGACGAATGTATCGTATTTTGCGAAGAAACAGAATGCGATGGAGCAGCTGATGTCGCACAAGAATAAAGAGGCGGCCATTGATTATGTCTGCAATATCTATAAATCGGTCTTTCAGCTCTCCGATAATGAGGCGAAGGCCCGGCATGACAGTATCGTGACCTCGGTAGAAGGTTATATTCATGAGAATTATCAATACAACTATTTCGGAGTCAGCAATGTGGCGAAGCAGTATTTCTTCTCGGTTACCCACCTGAACCGAATCTTTAAGGCAGCCACCGGTATGACGGTAAGCGAGTATATTGCCAATCTCCGGATGACAAAGGCGGTTGAGCTGCTGCTGCACACGGAACTGCCAATCAATAAGATCGCGGAAAAGGTCGGATATTCCAGTGATACCTACTTCATCCGGCTGTTTCGCAGCAAGTATAAGGGGTCTCCAAGCGAGTACCGGCGCAGCCACCTGAACGAATACACGAAGAGGTCGTGATAGTTCGATTATGTCAAAAATGTCTGATTGAAGATAAGAAGCGGAACATGGTATGATTTTATCAGATTAAGACAGAAAGGTGTGTGGCAAATGAAACTGAAAGCATTATGGAAGAATACAGTCAAGCACAAAGGACTGTTGCTGCTGGCTCTGCCCGGAGTGGTTATAATGTTCATGTTCAACTATGTTCCGTTATTTGGATTGACACTTGCATTTAAAAAACTGGATTTCTCATTGGGAATCTTTGAAAGCCCCTGGTGCGGGCTTGACAACTTCCGAATCTTTATTACATCTAAGCGGGTTATCTGGAGGCTGCTGCGCAATACCATCGGCTACTGGGCGTTATTCACATCCATCGGTATGATCTGTAACGTAGGATTGGCGCTGGCGCTGAACGAGTGCCGGGGAAAGCGTTTTAAGAAATACGCGCACACGATTATGATCGCACCGACCTTTATGTCTTGGGTTGCGATTACCTTTATTGTAAAGGCACTGCTGAACGAAAGCAGCGGTCTGATCAACAGTCTTTTGGAAACGTTCGGAGTCGATACTGTTGCCTGGTATTCTTCACCGGATAAATGGCCGGTTATCCTGACATTAGTTAATATCTGGAAGAGCACCGGTTATGGAGCCATCATCTATCTGTCGGCTATCAGCGGCATGGATGAGTCATTGTATGAGGCGGCTGAGATTGACGGAGCGACCAGATGGCAGTGTATGACAAAGATAACGCTTCCGCTGCTGGTGCCGCTGATTACCGTTATGCTTCTGATGAGCCTCGGCGGAATCATGAGTTCCAATACCGGCTTATTCTATCAGGTAACCTGTAATGTCGGAATTCTGTATCCTACAACGCAGACGATCGATACCTACATCCTGAACGCGCTGACATCGGGTAATTCGGACTACGGCATGACATCCGCGGTCACATTTTTGCAGTCTGTGGTTGGCTGTATTACGGTTATTTCGGCCAACGCACTGGTAAGGAGGTATAACAATGAGAACGCGCTCTACTGATGATTATGTTGTTGGGGAAAGAAAGAACCGAAAGCCCCAGGTCCTGCTTTATATCGGTCTTATATTGTTTACTCTGATCTGCCTGCTTCCGCTGGTGCTGGTCATCATTATCTCATTCAGTTCACAGGCAAGTATCCGGGCAAATGGATACTCCTTCTTTCCGACCGAATGGACCCTGGATGGCTACCGGTATGTATTGGAATATGGAGAGCAGGTAATCCGGTCCTACGGGGTCACCATTGCGGAGACAGTATTGGGCACCTTGCTTGCGCTGGTGGTTACAGGAACCTTTGCTTACACGCTGTCCCGAAAGGATTTTATGCTGCGGAGCGCGCTGTCCTTCTACATGCTGATTACGATGCTGCTTCACGGAGGTCTGCTCAGTTCGTATCTGATCAATACAAATATCTATCATCTGAAGGATAATTTCCTGATTTTGATACTTCCGGGCTGTATCACCGCCGGCAACGTGATTATTATGAGAACCTACATACAGAGTAATGTACCGGATTCGCTGATTGAATCGGCGGTCATCGACGGCGCCGGGGAGCTGACAACGTTCTTTAAGGTGGTTCTTCCGCTGATGAAGCCTTCCATGGCCGCGGTCGGATTCATGATAGCAATCGGACACTGGAATGAGTGGATGACCGCGATGCTGTATATTGATGACAACGAACTGGTACCCCTTCAGCTGATGCTGACCCGAATTGAGAAGAATATGCAGTTCCTGATTGAGAACATGCAGAGTATGACGGCGGAGCAGGTCGCCATGCTCAACGACATGCCGCAGGACGCTGCAAGAATGGCGATCCTTATCTGCACCTTGGGACCGGTTCTGATTATTTATCCATTCTTCCAGAAATACTTTATTAAAGGTATGACCATGGGAGCAGTAAAGGGATAAGGTTCGGAAGTCTGATTCGGACACAATGACACGATACTGATTGCGTCGGGCGGCAGCCTGACACAAAGGTAAATAAAAAGTAAGGAGAAAGAGATTATGAAAAAGAAGATGTTCAGGCAGGTAGTTGTACTTGCGGCAGTAGTATCCATGATGGCTTCTTTATTGACCGGATGCGGCAATAAGGATGATAAGGGGTCTTCTACAACAAAGGGAACGACACAGGGTACAACGAAGAAAGAGGAAGCGGCAAAAGAGGACAGTGATATTACAATCCGCGTGCTGCTTTCGGACGCTGCACATACGGATACGGAGATGGTGTCGGATGCTGTCAGCGAATATGTGAAGGAAAAGCTTGGATTTGGCGTAGAACTGGTACAGTACGGTGCTGGTGAGTACGAACAGAAGATGTCTCTGGCCCTGCTTTCTGACGAGCAGGTAGATATCATCTGGAGAAGCGGAGATGCGTTCGTGACAGCGGCAAGAGACGGAAGTCTGATGGACATTTCCAAGCTGCTTCCGCAGTATGCTCCCAACCTTGAGGCGTTAATCTATGACGATCTGTGGGTCGGTGTAACGATTGACGACGGAATCTACGGTGTTCCGTGTCTGAAGGAGATCGCGAACTCCTGGGGATTCTACGTTCTGAAGTCCTTTATCGATGAGAAGGGCATTGACCTGTCCCAGATTAAGACTCTGGCGGACTGCGAGGTTGTATTAAAGGCGTTGGTGGATGACGGAAGAGAAGGTCTGATGTATGCGACAAGCGGCTGGCATGATGCAGGTGCGTTCCAGAACTATGAAGATGTAACCGGCGATTTCATTATGTCGATGGAGGAAGGCAATGATGCCATCGTATCCAGATATATGACGGACGAGTACGAGGCATTTGTTAACTTAATGCGTGACTGGTATAACAAGGAGTATATCAGAAAGGATGCAGCAACGAATACGGAATATGATGCTTCGGATGAAGCATTCGGTCTCCGCGGCGTATGCTACAGCCCTTGCGGTGAGGGAGATAACTACTATTACATCGAATTGACAACACCGATTGTTACGACTTCTGCCGGACGCGGTTCCGACCTTTGCGTCGCTTCCAAGAGCGAATATCCGGAGCAGGCGTTACAGTTCTTAGAGCTGTGGTACACCGATCCGGAGCTTGAGACTCTGATGTGCTATGGTATTGAAGGAAAGCATTACACAGTAACCGAGGAAGGCCGCGTAGAGAGAGTAGAAGGCTATAATAACCTGTATGTAAATCAGACCTGGAAGGGCGGCAACATGCTGATTTCTCCTCTGGCACCTTCGGATCCTGCGGATAAGTGGGAGCAGTATGAGGCATGGAACGAGGCGGCACAGACTTCCAAGTTCATGGGCTTCACTCCTTCGACCGCTGCGGTAGAAGCTGAGTACGCTGCAGTAAAGGCGGTTGTAGCGGAGTACGAGAAGCTGCTTATGTGCGGAGCTGTTGATCCCGCGGAGACACTTCCGCAGTTCAGACAGGCCCTGAAGGATGCCGGCGTTGAGAAGATCTGCGCAGAGCTGCAGAGCCAGTATGACGAGTGGAAGGCTTCGAATAAGTAAGTCGGAAAACCGAAAGGAAAAACATTTGATATCTATGTAACAGACAGCTTGTCATAGAGAAAGGACAGCCCCTGCGGAGGTTTTATACCAATGCAGGGGCTTTGTCTATGCTTTCGGCAAGTACAATTTGGTAAGAAGATGTTATATTCAAAAATCCTCTTAATTTACAAAAGATTACAGAAGCTTTACCGCATCCGGTGGGAATACTTGACATTGATATGGTACAGTATGTCACGTAAACAACACGTTTTCAAAGGATATGAAAGCTGGCGAATAATCCGTGTCTGATGCGGAAATATATGATTTGTCAGCAGAAATGGAGGATTTCTATGAAGAGAATTTGGAAGAGAATCGGTGCGGCGGTACTCGCGGGAGCAATGCTTTTCTCGGGCGCATATGCCGGAATGGTAAAGCTTGCAGATAACACAAAGACGGCAAAGGCTGCTGCAGCAGAAGGAACCGTAGTGGTTCCGGAGGGGACGAATGTACCCAAGTATGTATTTTTGTTCATTGGCGATGGCATGAGCTATCCGCAGATTCAGCTTGCTTCGGACTATCTGGGAGCACTTGCGCAGGAGGATTCCAATAAGAGCAGTGCGATTCTGGAGGGAAATGAGTATCTGAACTTTATGAATTTTGAGGCGGCGGGTTCGGCGGTTACTTATGATTCCACTTCGTTCTGCCCGGATTCCGCATCGACTGCGACTTCGCTTTCGACCGGTTATAAGACCTACAGCGGAACGATTAATATGGACGAGACGAAGACAATATCGTATGAGACCATTACGGAGAAGGTAAAGGATCAGCTTGGCTACAAGGTTGGCATCGTAACAACGGTGAACCTGAATCATGCGACTCCCGCGGCGTTCTATGCAAAGGTTGCGAGCAGAAGCCAGTATTATGATATCAGTCTTCAGATGATTGAGAGTGATTTCGATTATTTCGCAGGCGGCGCGTTATTACAGCCGGAGGGAAAGAACGGCGATCAGAAAAATATCTACGAGGTAGCCGAGGAAGCAGGCTATCAGGTAATTGATAATCAGTATGACGCAAAGAGACTGACTTCGGAGGATGGAAAGACAATCGTGATTGGACAGTTCCTTGCGGATTCCGATTCTCTGGATTATGATCTGGATCGCGCCTCGAATGTATGGTCCCTTGCGGACTATGTGGCAAAGGGAATCGAGGTTCTGGATAATGAGACCGGTTTCTTTATGATGGTTGAGGGCGGTAAGATTGACTGGGCCTGCCATGCAAATGATGCGGGTTCGACCATCAGCGATACCCTTGCGCTTGCAGACGCGGTGGAAGAGGCAATTGAATTCTACAACGAGCATCCGGATGAGACATTAATTATCGTAACCGGCGACCATGAGACCGGCGGTCTGACCATCGGTTATGCAGGAACCAACTATGATACCTTCCTGACGAATCTGGAGAATCAGAAGATTTCCTACGCGAAGTATGACAGCGAGTATGTAGCAAAATATAAGGCGAACAACACCCCCTTTGAGACGGTATTAAAGGATATTAAGAAGCTGTTCGGCCTGATGACCGCGGATGATGCGGATGCACAGAAGGATTCCAAGCTGGTTCTGACTGATTATGAAGTAAGCCTTTTAAGAGAAGCGTATAATAAGACAATGGGCTATGTGAAGAAAGAAAGCACCCAGAAGGAATATGTAATGTACGGCACCTATGAGCCCCTGTCTGTAACGATTACTCATATCCTGAACAATAAGTCGGGCGTAAACTTCAGCTCTTACTCCCACACCGGACTTCCGGTTGCGGTTCTGGCACAGGGCGAGGGCGCGGAACTGTTCGACGGATATTATGACAACACAGAGATTTATGATAATCTCGCAGCATTACTGAAAGTGGAATAATCGGAGAATGAGCAAAGGAAAAAAATACTATTATGCACCGGTCCTGGTCAGCATCCTGTTATGCATCCTGCTGCTGGTAATACCGACCGGATACGAGGACGCGGTTATCTATCAGGGGACCGACCGGTGCGCGGCAAGGGTTATCAGCGTCAATAATGACCGGATTATCGACACGGGCCTGATTCGTTCGGGCGAACAGCTTTGTGAGCTCGAATTGCTGGGAGGGCGCTTCGAGGGACAGATTGCGGAGGGATTTAATTCACTGAATGGTTCGTTAGAGTCGGATAAGATCTTCGAACCGGGCGATAAAGCCCTTGTTGTAATCGACTACGAAGGGGACGAAATCATATTTGTCACGATGATCGACCATTACCGGCTGAACAAGGAGCTGATACTGGCCGCGGCATTCGTCCTGTTCCTGCTCCTTTTTGCGAGGGATACGGGGCTTCGGGCGGTGCTGTCCTTTGTGATTACGGTGCTGATGATCTGGAAGGTATTGGTTCCGCTCTGCCTGAACGGATATAATCCAATTTTTGCGGGATTGATTATCACAATTCTTTTGACCGCGGTGATCATCTCCCTCGTCTACGGATTTCACCGGAAGTTCGCTGCTGCGACAGCGGGCGCTTCGCTTGGAATTCTGGTGACCTGTGTGCTGGGTGTGATTTTTACCGACCTGTTCCAGATTCACGGCGCGGTGATGACGAATTCGGAGAGCCTGTTGTATGCGGGATATCAGGACTTGAGCCTGACGCAGATTTTCATGGCGAGCATCTTTATCGGCTCCTCGGGTGCCATCATGGACCTTGCGGTAGACATTACAAGCGCGGTGAACGAGGTCGTGGAGAAATGCCCCGGCATCAGCAGGCGCGAGGCGATCCGATCCGGAATGAATGTCGGACGGGCCGCCATGGGAACCATGACGACGACGCTGCTGCTCGCGTATTCGGGCGGATATATCGCGCTGCTGATGGTATTCATGGCGCAGGGCACCCCGATCTACAATATTTTGAACTACAAATATGTCTCCTCGGAGATTCTGGACACGATTGTCGGAAGCTTCGGTCTGGTGCTGGTGGCTCCGTTCACGGCGGTTACTTCCGGGCTTTTGCTTGCCGGACGGAATCCATCCAGTCCGTCATCCCTCGTTCAATCAGATCGAACGGAGCCGGACCAAAATCCAGAAGAAACGTGTGAAAAGCAAGGAGACTGAACTCTTCCCCAAGCGTATCTTTTGCGGTCTGACGAAGCTCTAAGATTTCCAGACAGCCAATCGAGTAGGGCAGGTACATACCTGGCTCTGCGACCATGGTAAAAAAGATACGCCTGGCGGTATCGGTGTCGAAGCCGTATTCCCCCAAAAATTCGGCGGTATCGGAAAGATCCCAGCCATTATAGTGGATTCCGATGTCCGTAAGGGAATACAGGCAGTGCGTTGCGAGTACATTTGCCTGGAGGAAGGAAGCGAGTTCGTCTGAAATTCCTGCTAAATCATATGAATAAAGCTCTGCATAGGTTGCCCAGCCCTCGGAGTAGCCTGTGACATCCAGAAGGCTTCGGATCGGTTCCGGGTCGGAAGCGCGAAAATACACGGTCTGGTACAGGTGACCGGGATAGCCTTCGTGCGCAATGGTCGGGAACAGCGACGAAAGATCGTACGAGGGAGAGGCATTGATGTAGATGTAATTCCGGTTATAATCATCAATCGGCGGAACGAGATACATCGCGGGACTTAAGTAATCCTGCAGGGATTCATGAATATAGCGAATCTCACAGTCCGCGCCGGAGAGCGAAGGAAATTCCGCCCTGATTGCCTCCTGCAGATAGGTAAGGCTCTCGGACGGCTCCGTCTCCGGGAATTGCATGGTCTCATATTGCTCATAGATATCCGGATAGTCCGAGACAATTCGGGCGAGCAGCCTGAGATTATTGGTCAGGGCGGAGGTAAGGAGCGTCTGCATCTCCGGAATGGAGCGGGAGGAGCCGGTGCTGGATTGAAGGAGCAGCTGATAATCGTCACGACCGTTCTCATAACCGCATAATCCTCCGTCATTTTGTCCGGTTCCATTCAGAGAGGAAAGGACGGAGGCAAGATGCTCATAGGCGGGGATAACACTATTTTCTACAATTTCCTGGTTTTGCGCCAGGAATTCTTTTTTTTCTTCCTCGGTAAGTCCGGTCAGGGACTCCAGACGCTCCGCAAAGCAGGCAAGCAGATAATGCTCCTCCGGATTCTGAACAAAGGAGAGACATTGCTCGATGATGGCATCGGCAGTTTCATCGCTCATGAAGAATCCGGCTGCGGATTTTTCCTTTTCAAATGCTTCAATCTGAACAAAATAATCATCTACGCTGTCCAATAAGACGAGATAGTTCCGAATATCCTTGCGGTCATAAAAAGTATACTCCGCCAGCAATATGGGAAGCTGCGCCTGCACGCCGCAGGTCGGCCCGAGAACCTCCTCATAATATACATATTCCGACATGGCGAGTTCCTGCGTAAATACCCGATTCAGCATATCGTATATCAGCCGGTTCTCCGAATCAAGGGAATCATAGGAGAATGCGGCAAGCTTCTGTTGATAATTCTCGACCCTGGCAAGCGCCAGAGCCCGATCCTGCGCGGAATAGGTTCCAAAATCGGCGGTCCAGGAAGTAATTCCGAATTCCTCCGGATTCGCCACCAGATAGTGCAGAGTGAGCGCGTCCTGGGAAACCTCATTTACAAAGAGTTCATCCAAAAACGTTCCAAAATCCTCCTGAACCTGCCAGTCCGGTCCGGACTTCGAATCGGAGCAGGCATTCAGTAAAAGAAGGGAAGAGAAGCACAGTAGGAACAGGCATAGGAGTGAGAGAAAGGTAAGCTTTTTTTTCATAGAACCTCCATTTCTGCCGGGAAATAGGCTGAATATAGTATATTCCGGAACCTTCCAAAAAAGAAGCTTCCCCGGAACCGGAAGTAAAATTAACAGTTGTCTTTTGGTTCGGAAGGAAGTATACTGAAAGAAGCAGGAGCTTGTGCGGCGAATGAAAGTCAGAATAGGCCGGCAGCCGGATAGGGTCGGACGTTGCGTATGGCGGTCGGAATTCGGGCTGTCGGCAGGAATGGAGATTGGAATGAACGGCGGATTATTTCGAAAAAGAGCAATGGATGGGGTGACGGGGCCCGAACAGCTGAATGATTATATCAGGATTAGCAATCCGGCTGTCTGGATGGTGCTCACGGCGCTGTGTGTACTTGCGGCAGCGGTTATGATATGGGGCTTTACGGGGAAGCTTCCGAGCACGGTGAACGCGGCCGGTGTGGTGCAGGGCGGGAGCGGGCAGGAGAAGATATACTGTTATCTGCCTTATGACGAGGCAGCCGATCTGAAGGTGGGAGATTCGGCAAGAGTCTCGTTCCGGAATCTTCCGGAGGAATACGGGGAGTTGATCGGAAGAATTGCAGAGATTGCGGCAACGCCGCTTTCCTATGAGGAGGCCGCGGCAAAGTTTCCGTATGACTGGCTGACGCAGAACCTGATTACGGATACTTACTCGGTGGAGATCGTGATTGTGCCGGAGCGCACGGCTGAGACGGAGAACGGATATGTCTGGTCGAAGCCGGAGGGCGGTTCGGCGGTGATTGCGGAGAATACGCTTGTGGACGTGGCGGTTGTAACGGATGAGGTTCGGCCGATTGACTTTTTATGGAATTGATGTGAGGAGATATGAGCAGGAAGAGGACAGGGAACGAAGAACAGGAAAAGAAAAGTCTGCCGCGTCCGGTGCGGGTTCCGGTGGCGCTGCAGTTAGAGGCGCTTGAGTGCGGCGCGGCATGTCTTGCGATGATTCTGGCCTATTATGGCAAATGGGTTCCGCTTGAGCAGGTGCGGAGCGACTGCGGCGTATCCAGGGACGGCAGCAGCGCAAAGAATGTATTAAAGGCGGCAAGAAATTACGGAATGAATGCCAGGGGCTATCGGTATGAGCCGGAGGATCTGAAGACGAAGGTGACATTTCCGGCGATTATCCACTGGAATATGAATCATTTTGTGGTGCTGAACGGCTTTCGAAAGAACCGGGCGGTGCTGAATGATCCGGCGCGGGGCGTGGTTGAGGTCTCAATGGAGGAATTCGACCGGGCATTTACCGGAATTGTCATTATGATGACACCGTCCGAGACATTTGAGCCGGGGGGAAAGCCCAAGAGCGTCTGGGCGTTTGCGAAGAAGCGTCTTGCGGGAACGGGAAGCGCATTTCTGTTCGTTATGATTACGGGACTTTTGTGGGCATTTGCAGGGCTAATCAGCCCGGCCTTTGAGCGAATCTTTCTGGATCGAATTATGAGCGGAGAGAACAGGGAGTGGCTGTATCCGCTGCTATGTGCCATGCTTTTGCTTCTGGGCTTCCGGATGCTTGTGGGAATAATACGGGATACGTATATGCTGAAGATCCGGGGCCGGCTTGCGATGACGGCGGGCTGTGGATTTATCTGGCATGTGCTTCGGCTGCCGATGGAATTCTTTTCGCAGAGAATGGCGGGCGATATCGCGTCTCGTCAGGAGTCGAACGAGACGATTGCGGAGACATTGATCGAAAGGCTTGCGCCGGTTCTGCTCAATCTGGGAATGGCCGTGTTCTATCTGGCTGTTATGCTTCGCTACAGCGTCTGGCTGACCTGCATCGGACTTGGATCGGCATTGATGAACGCGCTGATCGGGCTGTACATAGCAAAGAAACGAGTGAATATTACGCGGGTACAGATGCGGGATCAGGGGAAGCTGAACGCCGCTGCGGTATCCGGAATTGAGATGATTGAGACGATAAAGGCCTCCGGTGCAGAGAACGGATTCTTCGAGCGCTGGGCCGGCTATCAGGCATCCGTGAACGCTTCCTCGGTTCGGGTGCTTCGCGCGGAGCGTTATCTGGGCCTGCTGCAGGGGATAAGCAGTAAAATCTCTGAGATCGCGGTATTGCTTGCGGGAGCCTGGCTGATTATGGACGGTAATTTTACCGTCGGTATGCTGATGGCGTTCCAGGGCTTTATGGCTTCGTTCCAGAGTCCGGTGTCGGAATTCGTTCAGACGGGCCAGGGGATTCAGGAGATGCGAACCTCGATGGAGCAGGTGGAGGATGTGCTGAATTATACGCCCGATGTGCAAGAACGGGAGGAGGAATTCGACGGGGAAGCTGAGGAGGATTATGCAAAACTGACCGGTTCGATTGAACTGAAGAATGTAACCTTCGGCTATTCAAGGTTATCGGATCCCCTCATAAAAGACTTTAACATGAAGATTGAACCGGGGCAGAAGATTGCGTTTGTGGGAGCATCCGGCTGTGGTAAGTCAACGATTGCAAAGCTGATATCCGGGTTATATCAGCCGATGTCCGGCGAGATAATATACGACGGAAAGAAGCGGGAAGAGATTAAGAGAGCGGTATTTACGGCATCCCTCGCGGTTGTGGATCAGGATATTATTCTGTTCGAGGACAGTATCGGGGATAACATCAGGATGTGGGACAGCTCGATTGAGGATTTTGAAGTGATTATGGCGGCCAGAGACGCGCAGATTCACCAGGATATCATGGAGCGTGAGGGCGGTTATTCCCATATGATTTCGGAGGGCGGAAGGAATTTCTCGGGCGGACAGAGACAGCGGTTTGAGATTGCAAGAGTCCTTGCACAGGATCCGACGATTGTGATTCTGGACGAGGCAACCTCGGCTCTGGATGCGAGGACGGAGTATGAGGTGATTCAGGCGATCAAGGATCGCGGAATTACCTGCATTATCATTGCACACCGGCTTTCGACAATTCGCGACTGCGATGAGATCATTGTGATGGATCACGGCTGCGCGGTGGAGCGCGGAACGCATGAAGAATTATATGCGGCCGGCGGCTTGTATACACGGCTGATTTCGGCAGAGTAACGGAAAGGAATGGAACATGAGCTGGTTAGAAGAGCAGATTAAAAACCGGATAAAGGGTGATGAGGAAGCGTTCGAAGAGGCGTTCCTGGATCTGGCCGGTGTTGTCATGGGGCATTCGAAGGCAGGGAATGGGGCCGGAGACAGCCGCATTCGTACGAAGAACGCAATGGAGGAGATTTTGCACTTTTATCATGTAAAAGCAGTGGAGGTGCCCAGACAGATTGAGGATATTAACGAGCAGATTGAATATCTGATGCGCCCGGCGGGAATCATGAGACGCTCTGTGAAGCTGACCGGCGAATGGTGGAAGGATGCCTCCGGTCCGATGCTTGGAAGGACAAAGTCCGGAGATGTCGTGGCGCTGATGCCGAAGAAGGCGTTCGGATATGAATATTTTAACTATGAAGAGGGCAGGAAGATAACCGTAAATGCAAAGACAGTGGGGAATCTGCAGGAGAACGCTTACTGCTTCTACAAGCCATTTCCGTTAAAGAAGCTTACGGTGAAGGATCTGCTGGTCCATATGGGGCAGGCACTGTCAGCCGCAGATGTGGTTATGATGCTTGCAGCATGCCTTGCGGTATCCTTGCTTGGCTTATTTGGACCGTATCTGAACAATCTGATCTTTGCAAAGATTATTCCGTCGGGGAAGGAATCCCTATTGGTTCCGTTTGCGGCGCTGTTCGTCGGAGCTGCGATTTCGACGGTGCTGATGACGATGGTGAAAGGGCTGATTATGGGGCGCATCGGAACGAAGCTTTCGGTTGCAGTGGAAAGTGCGTCGATGGCAAGAGTCTTAAGCCTTCCGGCGTCCTTTTTCCAGAGGTACAGCTCCGGTGACCTGGCAAGCCGTGTGACAACGCTCGGAAGTATGAGTGTCGGGATGGCGGAGACGATGCTGTCTTCCGCGCTTGGAATGCTGTTCTCACTCGTCTACATCGGACAGGTCGTTCGGTACGGCAAAGCGCTGCTGATTCCGGCGATTCTGGTAATCGGCCTGCAGGTGGGATTTGCGGCGATTCTGAACCTGGTGCAGGTTGGAAGAATGCGCAGGCAGTTCGAGGTGTCATCGAAGCTGTATGGCCTGGTATTCAGCCTGTTCTCCGGAATTCAGAAGATTAAGCTGGCCGGAGCTGAAAAACGGGCCTTTGTCAAATGGGCGAAGCTCTATAAAGAGAAGGCGGAGCTGTTATACGCGCCGCCGAAGATCGTGCGGCTGCAGGGCGTGATCAATACCGTGCTGACACTTGGCGGCACGATTGCGATCTACTATATTGCTGCGGCGTCAGAAATATCGACAGCAGATTATATTGCATTCCAGACCGCGTACGGAATGATAGCCGCGGCGATGGGAAGCCTGGTGGTGCTGACGAACGGAATCGTGAATATAAGGCCGGCGATTGCAATGGTCGGGCCGCTGCTGGAAGAGATACCGGAGATCAGTCAGAGCAAGCGCATGGTTGCGGGAATCGGCGGAACGATTGAGCTGAATAATGTATCATTCCGGTATGCGGAGAATTCCCCGTGGATTATCCGGAATCTGAATCTGAAGATCCGCAGGGGAGAATACCTCGCGGTCGTAGGAAAGACAGGCTGCGGCAAGAGTACGCTGATTCGCCTGCTGCTCGGCTTTGAAAAGCCGCAGACCGGTGCGGTGTATTATGACGGAAATGATCTGGACAAGCTGGATCTTCATTCGGTACGAAAGCATATCGGCGTTGTGACGCAGAACGGAAAGCTGTTCGCGGGAGATATTTATTCGAACATTGTAATTTCGGCCCCGTGGCTTGGAATGGACGAGGCCTGGGAGGCTGCGGAAATCGCGGGTATTGCGGACGATATCCGAAGAATGCCCATGGGAATGCATACGATGATAAGTGAGGGCGGCGGAGGAATCTCAGGCGGTCAGAGACAGCGCCTGATGATTGCAAGAGCGATTGCACCAAAACCCAGAGTATTGCTTTTCGATGAGGCAACCTCGGCGCTGGATAATATTACGCAGCGCAAGGTTTCCGCTGCGCTTGCGCAGTTAAAGAGCACGCGAATCGTAATTGCGCATCGGCTTTCGACGATTCGGGACTGCGATCGGATTATCGTGTTGGATAACGGACAGATTATCGAGGACGGAACCTATGAGGAGCTGATGGAGAAGAAGGGATATTTTGCGGATCTGGTGGAGAGGCAGCAGGTGAAGCAGGGTATTTTTTAGAAGAACAAGCATAGAATGAACCAAGCAGTTTTGTGAGCCTGAGAGAGATGAGGTGTTGAATGGAGAAAATCTGGTTGGGAGCATTCCTTGGAATTACCTGCTTTTTGCTGCTCGCCTGGATGTACCGGCGGCATCGAAGCTGGATTGCGAATTTTATTTTGCGCGCGTGCGCAGGACTTCTTTTGATACATATTGTGAACTGGCTGCTCGAGTGGCGCGGAATTGGCCTGGAAATCGGCCTGAATCCAGTCACCGCCGGGGTTGCGGGGCTTTTGGGAGTGCCGGGAATCGCAGTTATGTATGGTATCGTTTTGTACTTTTATTAGAGAATCCAATTAGATATGTTGTATAGAAACGCGTCGTTATTTTTGTGCGGTATGCATGAAATAACGGCGCGTTTTTGCTGCGGAGGCCGAAGTCGATTTTTGGTGAAATCAGATAGTTTTTGAAGCCACGGGTGCCGGAAACGCCGAAATTCCGGAATCTGCTTCGGAGGCATTGACTTTGCCCGTGCCGTGCGGTATGATAATCGTAACATTTGTGATGCGCGTTTTTCTTTCACATTTCAGTTGTTCTGGCAGCATCTTTTTTTCTATGAATCATTTGTGAGTTGTCGCGCATGGAATTCCTTTTTATGTAGTTACAGAAAGTTGTAGTGTCAGGTGTACAGAGGAATAGGGGAGGTACAGGATGATACCGAGAACTGCGGTCTTATTTGTGTTCCTTGTTTCGGCGGCTGTGTGCGATCTGCGAAAGAGGCGGATACCGAACAGGCTCTGTCTTTGCGGCCTTATTACGGGATTGGTGCTTCAGACGGTGTTCGGCGGAGGGAGCGGAGCCCTGTCCGGAGCGGCAGGGATGCTTGTTCCGGCGGTCATTTTATTCCCGTTGTTCGCATTGGGAGCGCTGGGAGCGGGCGATATTAAGCTTTTTGCGGTCGTGGGGAGCTTTTTCGGCTCCGCGTTCGTTCTCAGGCATATTGCGGCTTCGATGGCTGTCGGAGGGGTATGTGCAGTCGGAATTTTGGTAAAGAACCGGAATTGGAAGGAAAGGATATTGTACTTTTTCGGATATTTAAAAGCCGGAAAGGGGAGGGGAAAATATTATGACGCGGCAAGGGACGGGAGGCAGAATACCATGCATTTTTCTGTGCCGATGGCGCTCGGGTTTCTGATTGTTGTGAGCAGTATGAATGGGGGAATCTGAATGGACAAAATTCTGGGAATCTTTGATTTTGAGACAGACTTCAGCAATAATCTTATGGATTATATGAACAGGCGGAAGGGCTTTGACTTTCATGTGCGGGTATTTACGAATGTGGAGAGCCTGAATGCATGCCTGAAGGAGATGCGGATTGATATCCTGATGCTTGGTGAGGATGTGGCGGAGCTGTTCGAGGACAGGCTGTGTGAGCGGCAGAATATCGGACAGATTTGCCTGCTTTCGGAGAGCCAGCATGTAAGGGAGGGCACGAGGTATCCTGTTATCTTTAAGTTTCAGTCCGCGGAGGGAATGATCCGGGAGGTGCTTGCATTATACGAGGAGAGCGGGAATCTGGCGAAGCAGGCAGCGGTATTGGGGAAGACGAAGATATACAGTGTATATTCTCCGTGCGGGGGAAGCGGGAAGACCTGTCTTGCCCTTGCTGCGGCGTTGGAGCTTTCCAGAAAGGGAGAGACGCTGTATGTCGGCTTTGAGCCGTATTCCGCGCTGAAGGTACTGATGAAGCAGCAGCCGGAGCAGGGAATCTCAGACCTGATCTATTATCTGAAGCAGTCGAAGACCGCGTTCGCCGGGAAGCAGCGCTCCATCGTCTGCCGCCGGGACGCGCTCGATTATATTGCAGGTCCCGCGAACGGACTCGATCTGTGTGAGATGGATGCGGAGGATGCAGGACGCTGGCTTACAGAGCTGGAGCAGGACACCTACCGGCATGTTGTGATTGATATCGGGATTATCAGCGAGGCAGTTATGACGCTGCTTCGCAGCAGCGAGGAGGTGTTGGTACCGGTTGGAGGAGGATTCCTGGAGCAGGAGAAATACGCCTGTTTCCTGAGCCAGCTTGAGAGGGCCGGGGAGTCGGATATCATAAAGCGGCTGAAAAAGTTAAAGCTGCCGCAGGATGAGCTGTTAATAGATCGGGAATTCGGACTGTGGCAGCTCCAGGATGGAAAGCTCGGACATTTTGTGCGGGAACTATTATAAGGGGCGTGAAAGAAGCAGATGACAGAACTGGGACAGGAACTGAAAAATGAGGTGCTGTGCACGATTGATCTGTCCAGAGACCTGGAGGACAGGGAATTGCTGGATATGATCGACAGGACTTTAGCCCTGCGAAGCAAAGAAACCTATCTGGGGATCGGGGAGCGGCTGAGACTGAGAAAGGAGATATTTAATTCGATCAGGCGTCTGGACATCCTGCAGGAGCTGATTGAGGACCCGCACATTACAGAGATTATGATTAACGGAGCCTCCCATATCTTCATTGAGAAAGCCGGAAGGATTGAAGAATGGGAACGGGGCTTTGAATCGGATAAAAAGCTGTTTGATATCATTCAGCAGATTGCCTCCGGTGCGAATCGGGTGATCAATGAAACAAGCCCGATCGTGGATGCAAGGCTGTACGACGGTTCCCGTGTCAATATTGTGCTTCCTCCGGTATCCTTAGTCGGCCCGGTCGTTACAATCCGTAAGTTTCCGGAGAAACCGATGACGATGGAGCGGCTGATATCGCTCGGATCCATATCGGAGGAGGCTGCGGAATTCTTAAAAGAGCTGGTGGAATCCGGCTACAATATTTTCATCAGCGGGGGAACCGGAGCCGGTAAGACCACCTTTTTGAATGCGCTGACAGGATATATTCCGAGTACGGAGCGGATTATTACAATCGAGGATTCTGCGGAGCTTCAGATTGTGTCGATTCCGAACCTGGTCCGGCTGGAGGTGCGGAACGCGAATGTTGAGGGGAAGAACGAGATTACAATCAGAGATTTGATCAAGTCAAGCCTTAGAATGCGTCCGGAACCTATCAAAATGAAAAGGAGAGAAAAAGCCTAAAGTTTTACCTTTAGGCTTGTGCCGTCCCATATACACTCTTTGAATAAGTCCTTAATAAGTCCGTTAAGTTCGTCATAGTCTGCCGTTTCTAAGTTCTCTACAATATGGCAGACCATTTTATATTTATCCTCTGTATCTTTACGAGCCTTTGCACGCTTGCGGTCGTTGTTTTCAATCTCCATTAACTCATACCTTAACCCGGCTATCTGTTTATCCAACCTCTCCATTTCAGAAATTATATACTTGGCAGCAGTTGACCCGGAATTAGAGCCGAGAGCAGAGGTAAGGTTGCTTATTTTAAGTTCTATTTTATCAATATCCCTTTGTACGTCCGTCCGGGAACGCATACAGGTATATATAACCTTATCTTCGTGTACATAGTTATCAATCGTGCTTTTATCCAACGCAATAT
>JAGAPO010000009.1 GCA_017623215.1 Lachnospiraceae bacterium
GGCGTTAAAGAAGGTCTCGTTCCTTGTGGAAGAAGGCGAATACGTGGCGATTATGGGAGAATCCGGATCGGGAAAGACAACCCTGCTGAATATTCTTGCTGCGCTTGATAAGCCGACGTCCGGAACGGTGCTGCTTGACGGAGAGGACCTGTCAAAGATTAAGGAGTCGCAGATCGCGGCATTTCGAAGAGATCATCTTGGCTTTGTCTTTCAGGAGTTCAATCTGTTGGATACCTTTACAGTGGAGGATAACATTTATCTTCCGTTAGTGCTGGCGGGCAGGTCGTATCCGGAGATGAACGAGAGACTGATGCCGATTGCGAGGCAGCTTGGAATCGAAGCGCTTTTGAAAAAATACCCGTATGAGATCTCGGGAGGACAAAAGCAGAGGGCAGCTGTGGCAAGAGCGCTGATTACCGAACCGAGGCTGATTCTTGCCGATGAACCGACCGGAGCCCTTGATTCAAGGGCAACGGATGAGCTGCTCCGGTTATTTGGTGAGATTAATCAGACCGGCCAGACGATTCTGATGGTGACGCATTCGGTGAAGGCGGCCAGCCATGCAGGGCGGGTTCTGTTCATTAAGGACGGAGAAGTATTTCATCAGATTTACCGTGGAAATCATACCAATGAGCAGCTGTATCAGATGATATCCGATACGCTGACCCTGCTTGCGACAGGCGGTGATAGAGGATGAAGAGAAAAGCAGATTTTTATCCGAAGCTTGCCCTGAGCGGAATCCGGAAGAATAAGAGATTGTATACGCCGTATATTCTGACCTGTATCGGAATGGTGGCGATGTATTATATTATTGCGTTTCTTGCTACAACGGAACTGTTCGATTATGTGGAGGGAGGCGAGCAGCTCCAGACAATGCTGGGACTCGGCTGTGTTGTCATCGCGGTATTCTCTGTGATTTTCCTGTTCTATACGAATTCCTTTTTGATGCGAAGAAGAATGAAGGAATTCGGACTCTATAATATTCTCGGAATGGGGAAACGAAATCTCGGGCTTATTGTGCTGTGGGAAACGATTGTCATTGCGATTCTTTCTCTGATCTTTGGAATCGGAGCCGGTATCGCGCTGTCAAAGCTTGCGGAACTCGGGCTTATAAATATTATGAACGGCGAGGTTTCGTACTCGTTCCAGATATCCGTACAAGCGATTGGGCAGAGCGGAATCCTGTTCAGCGTTATTTTTGGATTGATCTTACTGAATTCTCTGCGCCAGATTCAGATATCCAATCCGATTACCCTGCTGCGAAGTGAGAATTCCGGGGAGAAACCGCCGAAAGCGAACTGGTTTTTGGGCGTCGCGGGAGCGCTTTTGTTAGGAGGCGCCTATTATCTTGCGGTGTCGATTGAAGAACCGCTGTCGGCATTTGTATGGTTTTTTGTCGCGGTTATCATGGTCATTATCGCAACGTATCTTCTGTTCATTTCGGGCTCGGTGCTGCTATGCCGGATTCTGCAGAAGAACAAGAAGTTTTACTATAAAGCGACTCATTTTGTATCCGTGTCCTCTATGGCTTACCGAATGAAACGAAATGGAGCGGGCCTTGCTTCCATCTGTATTCTCGGAACCATGGTTCTGGTTATGATTACCGGTTCCGCCTGCCTTTATTTTGGAGCGGAGGACAGCCTGCATACCCGCTATCCACGCGATATTACGGTGAATCTTGTCCTTGAAACAGCTGAGGCGGCAGGAGAGGAGCAGATTGCTGTCTTACGGGAAGGGATAGAGGCGATTATTGAAGAGAATCAGGTGGATACGAAGAATCTGGTGGATTACCGTTACACGGTTGTGACCGGGTATCTTGCGGATGGAATTCTTGAGACGGATGTTGAAAAAATCACAGACGTTAGCGCGGATATTTACGCGGAGGTCTATCAGATTTATTTGATACCTCTTTCCGATTATAACCGGATCATGGGGAAGAACGAAAGTCTGAAGGAGAATCAGGCTATGATCGGTGGGTATCGCGGCTCGTATCGCTGGGACAGTCTTCGTATCACGGATGGAAGGACCTTCGAGATTGTAAAGGGACTGGATGAATTTTTTGTCGGCGGATTTTCGGCAACGGATATTCTGCCTTCGCTGTTTGTCGTGGTCCCTGATTTTGAGGACAGTCTTTCGGAGCTGATGCAGCTGAAGGATTATCGGGGAGCAAGCATGGCAGAGCCGCACTGGTATTATGGATATGATACGAGTGCGGACAAAGAGGTCCAGATTGCAATGAAGGAGCAGATTCGAGCGCAGGTGCGGGATTGGACTATGAATGGAATTGGGGCGATCGAATACAGCAGTATTGAGAGCCTCGCGGCCGAACGCGGAGACTTTTACGGGACGTACGGGGGAATCTTCTTTCTTGGAATTATGCTGAGCATGGTATTTTTATTTGCGGCTGTCCTGATTATTTATTATAAACAGATCTCCGAGGGGTATGAGGATCAGGCTCGCTTTGGAATTATGAAGAAGGTTGGAATGACCGGGCACGATATCAGAAAGAGCGTCAATTCACAGATGCTGACGGTATTCTTTCTGCCGTTCCTGACGGCGGTTGTCCATCTTGCCTTCGCATTTCCGATGATTCATAAGCTGCTGATGCTGTTCAGCCTTACGAATGAGAAGCTGCTGATAGCCACGGCAGGGATCAGTGTGCTGAGCTTCGGCGTATTCTACACGGTGGTGTACCGGATTACCTCGAATGCGTATTATGCGATTGTGAGTGGGGAAAAGAATGCGAGAGAAGAATGATTTTTGAACCGAAGGCCGTATAAAGGAGGAAGGACCAGACAGAGAGCTTTGGCATATTTGACCAAAAAACAAAGCGAAAGGTGTGAGATTTTCGGACTTGCATTTCCGGCAGAAATCATGTACACTACAAGTAATGAGACATGTGACTGGCGGAGTCGTGGGATCACCCACAGGGAGCATGTCGTTATATATTTGCCGACCGCCTGGGCAGCCACCTGATAAGAGGATCCTTTGGATTCTCTTTAAGGAGATGTCCGGGTGGTTTTCTTTTTTGCGGCGGAATGACCAATGGGTCGTGTGCCGCGGACAAGGGAGGATACCGCGAAAGCGGCGGTACCTCGCGGGAGAATTCTGCACAGCGGAATTCGTTGTTCGATCAGTTGCTGAAAAAGAAAGCAAAAAGAGAAAGGAAAAGGTAAAAGAACATGAGAGCGTTAATCAGTGTATCCGACAAGACCGGTATTGTAGAGCTGGCGAAAGAGCTGGTGGATCTGGGAATTGAGATTATATCCACGGGCGGAACCTATGCGAAGTTAAAGTCGGAGGGAGTTCCGGCAATGGAGATTTCCGACCTGACAGGATTCCCGGAGTGCCTGGATGGCCGCGTTAAGACGCTGCATCCGGTTGTTCATGCGGGCCTGCTTGCGATGAGAAGCAATGAGAGCCATATGAAGCAGCTTGCTGATCTGAAGATTGACACGATTGATATGGTTGTTGTTAATCTGTACCCGTTCAAGGCTACCATCTTAAAGGATGGCGTTACCCGCGCGGAGGCAGTTGAGAATATTGATATCGGCGGACCGACCATGCTGCGTTCCGCTGCGAAGAATTATCAGGATTTTATGGTTGTGGTTGACCCGAGAGACTACGAGCTGGTACTGTCCGAGATGAAGGCGGCAAAGGCAGAGGGCAAGGCTCCGATGGCAAGTCTTGAGACCAAGTTCTACCTGATGCAGAAGGTATTTATGCATACCTCCAACTACGATACAATGATCGCGGATTACTTAAAGAAGCAGAGAGAGGATTATTCGCTTCCGGAGACTCTGACCATGACCTTCGAGAAGGTTCAGGATATGCGCTACGGTGAGAACCCTCACCAGAAGGCTGCGTTCTACCGCGAGATCGGCAAGAAGCAGGGTTCGCTTACCGATGCGGTTCAGCTCAACGGCAAGGAGCTTTCCTTCAATAATATTAATGATACGAACGGCGCGTTAGAGCTGTTAAAGGAATTCGATGAGCCTACGGTTGTTGCCTGCAAGCATGGCAATCCCTGCGGCGTCGGCAGCGCCGCTACAATTGAGGAGGCCTGGGATAAGGCTTACGAGGCGGACAAGGTATCGATCTTCGGCGGTATCGTGGTAATCAACAGAGAGGTTACATTAGCACTGGCCGAGAAGATGAAGCCGATCTTCCTTGAGGTTGTCGTAGCTCCTTCCTATCAGAAGGAAGCACTTGAGCTGTTCCAGACCAAGAAGAATATCCGAATCCTGGAGCTGAAGGACATCAGCGTTCCGCAGAACGAGCATGCGTATGATTTAAAGAAGGTAAATGGCGGTCTGATCGTTCAGACGATTGATTCCAAGCTTCTAATTGAGGAGGATCTGAAGGTCGTAACCGACAGAGCCCCGTCCGAGAAGGAGATGGAGGATCTTCGGTTCGCATGGAAGATGGTAAAGTATGTAAAGTCCAACGGTATCGCGCTTGCAAAGGACAAGCAGAGCATTGGTATCGGACCCGGCCAGGTGAACCGTGTATGGGCAACCAGGCAGAGCATTGAGCATGCAAAGGAGCTGATTGCGGAGAATGCGGCAGAGGGTTCCGTACTCGCATCCGATGCCTTCTTCCCGTTCGATGACTGCGTGGAGGCTGCGCATCAGGCCGGCATTACCGCAATCATCCAGCCCGGCGGCTCGATTCGTGATGAGGATTCCATCAAAAAGTGCAATGAGTATGGAATTGCGATGGTATTCACCGGCATGAGACATTTCAGACACTAAGTCTGAAACAAAGACAAAGAAGAGAAACACATTGGCTGCCTGAATGATTAGAACAATCGTTCGGGCAGCTTTATTAGAATAAAGAGGCTTGCGAGCGAGGAATTGTTGAAATCAGCCTTCCCCAGCCGTTCCCATCAAAACCGGCCCTCTCGTGTGAAGCAGCGAGCCAGGCCGTGTTTTGATGGGAACGGCTGGGGAGGGTGTCCCTCATTCAACACCTCCCCGTCTCTCCGCTCTCTTCAGGTATACTCCGCAATCCGGCTGATTGCAACATAGATCGCCGATATCTTATACCACGTCGTAAAGTCCACAACTCCGGTAACCGGAAGATCAAAATATTCCTGAAACGCTCTGACGGCAGCTGCGGTGCGCTGTCCGTAGATTCCGTCCGCCGTGATGTTCGGAATCGGATAATAGACATCCGCGATTGCATCCAGCTGCTCCTGCATCTGCCGCACCTTATCTCCGGAGGTTCCGATGCTTAAGTTATAGCCGGGCCAGGAGGAGGGAACGCCGGAGATTTCCTCGGTCGAGTTGATGTAGATTGAATCGCCGTAGAAATACCGCAGGATCTCGATTGCGCTGTAGCCCTGCTCCGCAAGGTCGTTCGAGCCCCACTGCGTCATGAGGCCGGGGCAGGTGACACGATTGCCGTCGCAGTACTGTGTCAGAATCGGCTGGCGGACATCCGGTCTTGAGAGGAAATTATTGAATACGCTGTCCACAGCGGCGCTGATGGTGTCGAAAATATTGCGCTCCGGAATCCATTTGTGGTCGTAGGCGGTGGAGCTGGTGATGGTGAAATTATAGCCGCGGTTCCGGTACCACTCCGTATAGACGCGATTCAGCGTAAAGGACTGGATTGCCAGCACATTGGCGAGAATAGCGGCTTCGGGCCAGGTCGCGTAGATTTCGCTGGAGGCTACGTTCTTGATATAGTCGCGGTAGCGGACGTAATAATTCTGCGCGGAGGTATCTCTTGGCGGGCCGTCATGCACGACAACGTATTCGGGGATGACGACGCGGCTTAAGACGATTTCGCCGCTTTCATTGACCGGCTTGATTTCATCTTCGATAATCTTCGGGGGATAATCTCCATACAGGGTATGCGGGCCGATGACAAAGCCTTCAGCGCTGTTCGGAAGGTTCGTCATCGGATCGAGGGTGGTGTTCTGGATAGCGGTAACGCCGGAGAGAATTTCCGCACCGGTGATTACGACGGGCTCGTAGCCGGGAGCGGAGATTCGGAAGGTGTATTCGGAATAGGGCTGTACCGCGGAGGGGGCGAGGCTTAAGTCGCGCGGCGGAGCGGGAAGCTCAATGGTTCCGGCGGTACCGGCCGCGTCCGTCTTTATCTCCTCAATGACATTCTCCGGATCATTCGGCTCCGATATGTCGATTGTCGCGCCTTCGATTGGGCGGTTGTCGGCGGCGGAGGTTATGTTCAATTTCAGCCCGCCCGTCTGAGCCGTTTCAAGCTGCGTCGGATAGACGCGGGGGGATGCTTTGGAAGGATTGTTCATGTCCACCTCTTTCTGGAAATACCGTTATTATGATTCAATTTAAAATATGAAGGAATTATGAAAATATTCCAGAAAATGATGCATGGAAAAATGACGAGGGTTCGAACGGAAAAAGTTATATTCTCAACAAAAAGTCACATATTGGGGCTTGCTCTTTGCGCTGCAGGTCGATATAATGAAGCTGTAATGACAGCGAGGATATGGGGATTCCGTATCGGTGATGCGCGGGGAAATGGAAGAGGATATTGACAGCAAAACGAGGA